>JABCZE010000149.1 GCA_013289785.1 Vulcanimicrobiota bacterium
TCTATATGACGCTTCCTCCGCGCCTGACGATCGGCCCGGTCTGGGTGGCGCCGATGCTGGTTTTGCTGGTGCTCATACCGCTCTTGATCCTTGCGCCGCGCCGGAACATCGACACTCGGCGCATTCGGTTCGCGAGCATCTTGCTGATCGCAATCGTGAACTTCTTTAATCTCGCCTCCGTACTGCTGCTGGTGTCGTCGCTTTTTCACCCCGAGAGAGGGCCGACGCACTCGGCTGCATCGTTGTTGCGAAACGGTCTGCAGATCTGGCTCACGAACATTCTCGTCTTCGCGCTCTGGTACTGGGAGCTCGACGGGGACGGGCCCGAGACGCGCGCGCGGGCCGATTCGGCGACGGACGTTAAGAACGCAGACTTTCTTTTTCCGCAAATGCAGCTGGCCATCGAAGGCAGGACGCCGCCCTGCATCGATCCCCATTGGAAGCCGCAGTTCTATGATTATCTCTACCTCTCGTTCACCGATTCGACCGCCTTTAGCCCGGCCGACGTCATGCCGTTGACCCGCTGGGCCAAGGGGCTGATGACCGTGGAGGCGCTGATCTCACTGATCACTGTCGCGATCGTTCTGGCACGCTCGATCAGCGTGATCTCGTAGGCTCGGCGTCCCGGTCGTAGGACGCAGTGAGAGGATGCTCGAAGCGGAAGCGTCGCCCGGCGCGCGGGTATGATGTAATGGCAGCCTGTGACCTTCCCAAGGTCGACGCGTGGGTTCGATTCCCACTACCCGCTCCATCAGGCATCAAGGCGACGTAGCCAAGTGGTAAGGCAGGGCTCTGCAAAAGCCCCATTCGGCAGTTCGAATCTGCCCGTCGCCTTTAGCGATCCGAAGTGACGCGGATCGCGGTCGTCGGAGCCGGCGCAATCGGCGGATTCCTCGCCGCCGCGCTTGCCCGGGCGGGCAACGCGGTGGCAGTCGTAGCCCGTGGCGAGCACGCCGCGGCAATTCGCCGCGAGGGCTTGAGCGTCGAGAGCGATCTGGGGACCTTCTCCGTGCCGGTTATCGTGAGCGACGACTTGCGCACGCTCGGCGCCTTCGATTTTCTCTTGCTGACGTTCAAGGCGCATCAGTGGCCGTCGCTGCTGGAGCAGATCGCACCGTTTGCGGGCACCGGCACCCACTTGGTTACGATGCAGAATGGCGTGCCGTTCTGGTACGTGCGCGAGCCGGCATTGCGGAGCGTCGATCCGGGGGGAACGATCGGTGCACTTTTTCCCGACACGCAGGTGATCGGCTCGGTCGTACACGTCTCCGGAACGATCGTCGCACCGGGGCGCATCCGGCAGAGCGGCGGGCTGCGCTACGTGTTCGGCGACCCCGGCGGTGGTTGCGGGGATCGTGCCGCCGAGCTCGTCGACCTGTTCGGGCGCGCGGGGCTTGCGGCGGAGGCGGACTCTCAGATTCGTCAGACGGTTTGGCTCAAGCTCGTGAACAACGCCGGCCTCAACACGGTCAGCGTCTTGCGGAAGTTGACGATCAAGCCGATGCTGGAAGAGGTTGAGACGCGCGAGGAGGTTCGGCGCCTCATGATGGAGGCGCTGCGGGTCGGGCAAGCGATCGGAGTCGTCGGCGATGTGGACGTCGACGCGAGAATAAGTTATGCCGCAAGGCTCGATAACGTAAAGACCTCAATGCTGCAAGACTTCGAGCATCGCCGGCCGCTCGAGATCGATCCGATCTTGGGAGCGGTTTGCGAGCTGGGCGAGCGATACGGCGTCGAAACGCCGGAAGTGCGGAAAGCCTATGCGGCGCTCCAACGGCTGGGCGCGGGGGCGATATGATTGCCCAAGATTCGCCACAGGTAGATATTGGCGATCTGAGCGGCGTCGGGCCAAAAAGCGCGGCGCTCTTTCATGAGCTAGGCATCGATACGGCCGAAGCGCTGCTGGATTACCTCCCGTTCCGCTACGACGATTTGCGCTTCCCCACGCCGGCTGCGCGACTTGGTGCGGCCGGAGGCGAGGAGAACGCGGTTGGGCACGTGGTTGCCGTTAAGGAACGCCGCGTGCGCGGCCTTGAGATCGTCGAGTTACAGTTGCGCGACGATGACGGCGGTCTGTTTACCGCAAAATGGATCGGGCGCAATCGGTACGTCGTCGGACGCTTTCGCGAAGGAATGCGGCTGATGGTGCGCGGCCGCGTCGAACGGATCTTTTCCGGACCGGTCGTGAGCGTCGCGCACTACGAAGTGCTCGCTGAAAACCAATCGTATCGGGGCGAGCTTGTCCCGGTCTATCGCGCGAGCAAGGAGCTTGCCACTCGTAAGATCGCGATGGTTGTGAAGAAGAACCTTTCGGATTTGCTCGAGCTCGCTCCGCCCGACCCATTGCCACCGGCCCTTTCCGCGCAACGAGAATACGGCTCCATCCGGGAAGCCTATCGCGCGATGCACGCGCCGCAAACGCCGCAGGAATCGGAGCGCGCGCGCGAGCGATTCGTGTTCGCAGAGTTTCTGGCATTGGCGACCGGCGCGCAACTGCGCCGCGCCGAGCGCGAGAGCGATCACGACGCCCCGGTGTTCGAAGTGCCCGCGAACCTGTTGGAACGCATCGAGGCCACACTACCCTTTGCATTGACCGGCGCGCAGCGCCGGGTGATTGCGGAAATTTGGAGCGATTTAGGACGCGACGTCCCGATGAACCGGCTCTTGCAGGGCGACGTCGGCAGCGGAAAGACGCTGGTTGCCGCGGCAGCCGTTCTGGCGGCGGCTGCAAACGGCTTGCAATCGGCCTTGATGGCTCCGACGGAACTGCTGGCCTGGCAGCACGCGAGCAAGCTCGCACCGTTTCTGCAGCCGTTCGGCCTCGGCGTGGAGGCGGTCTTCGGCAGCCAGAGCGCGCGGTCGCGCCGGGGAGCGGTCGAAAAGCTCTCCAGCGGTGAAGCGGCACTTGCCATCGGTACGCACGCGTTGCTAACCGAAGGCGTCGACTTTGGGCGGCTCGGCTTGGTTATCATTGACGAGCAACACCGGTTTGGCGTCGAACAACGCGCGCGATTGCGCGGCAAGGGTTCGTCGCCGCACACCCTCCACATGACGGCCACGCCGATTCCGCGAACCTTGGCGCAGTCGGTTTATGCAGATCTCGACATCTCGCTCATCGACGAGCTGCCCCCGAACCGAACTCCGATCGAAACGTTTGCGGTTCGCACGAGCCGTTTGAGCCGAGTCTACGACTTCGTTCGAAAAAACGTCGTCGACGGGCGTCAGGCGTATATCGTCGCGCCGGCCATCGAGGAGGGAGAGAACGCCTTAACGAGCGCGATCGCAGAAGAAGAACGGCTGCGCCGCGACGTTTTTGCGGATCTGCGGGTGGGATTGCTGCACGGCCGGCTGGCGTCGCGCGAGAAAGAGCAGATTATGGGAAGCTTCGTTCGCGGCGATCTCGACGTACTGGTTTCAACGACGGTCGTCGAAGTGGGCGTCGACGTCGCCAACGCGACCGTGATGGTCGTTCTGGACGCGCATCGCTACGGGTTGGCACAGCTCCACCAGTTACGCGGCCGCGTCGGTCGAGGAGCCGCGAAGTCGTTTTGCATCTTCGTTTATCCCGACGATACGGGCAGCGAGCGGCTCGACATCTTGACGCGCTCGACCGACGGCTTCGAGATTGCCGACGAGGATTTGCGCCTGCGCGGTCCGGGCCAGCTTTCGGGAACGATCCAATCGGGGGCGGCGGACCTGCGTTTTGGCGACTTGGTGCGCGACATCGACGTCTATCGCTCCGCGAAAGCGGCTGCCGCGCAGATCGTCGCCGGCGATCCGGCGCTGGCACATCCGGAACACGCCGGGCTTCGGGCCGTGCTTGCCGCCCAGCCCAGTACGCGCGCGCTGCTGCTTTCGTCGTGAGGGTTCACCGGCCGCGGCGCGAATAGCGCCGCCAATGTATAAGCCGGGCATCTTCATTGCGGCCGCGACGGCCGCACTCTTTCCTCTGCTGGCAGCCGGGGCAGGCGCAGCCGCACCCGATGTGGCGCGCGCGACCCTCTCCAACGGCTTGCGGGTGGTGGTCGTCCGCAACACGCTGGCGCCGGTCGTTACGACGGTTCTCAACTACGAAGCCGGCTCCGACGAGCAGTGGATTCCCGGCCTCGCCCACGCGACCGAACACATGATGTTTCGCGGAAGCGCGACGCTGTCGTCCTCGCAGCTCATGGATGCGGTCGGAATTACCGGCGGCGACTTCGATGCCGACACGACGCCGACGGTCACGCAGTATTATTTTACGGTTCCGTCGGCCTATCTCGATATCGCACTGCGGGCCGAGCGGTCGCGCGCCACCGGCCTGTTAATGTCGCAGAAGCTGTGGGGCCAGGAGCGCGGGGCGATCACGCAAGAGGTGCAGCAGGATCAAAGCAACGCGTTCTACCGGCTCTTCGTGAAGATGCAGGATCGCCTCATCGGCGGCACCCCGTACGCAAAGAATACGCTGGGCACCGTCTCCGATTTCGCCAAGAAGGTGAACGGCACGCAGTTGCTGCGCTTTTACCACGACTGGTATCACCCCAACAATGCGGTCTACATTATTACCGGCGACGTCGATCCCGCGCAGACCATCGTCGAGGTGCGCCGGCTCTTTGGCGACATCCCAGCAGCCAAACTTCCGGCGCGCGCGCCGGTACGTTTGCGGCCGATCAAAGCCGCGCTCTTTCACGATAAGTCCGACCAGGCATATACCGCCGTCGCGTTGGGCTACCGCTTTCCCGGCTACGACAGCCCCGACTTTGCGGCCGGCCAGATCTTGGGTGACGTCCTCTCGAGCGCGCGCAGCAATCTCGGAGGTATGGCCTATACGGGACAGGCCTTGGGGGCGGGTTTTGACGCCGAAGCCTTTCCTAAAGTAGGGCTTGGAATTGCGTTTGCGGCGGTTCCGGTTAGCGTGCCGCCGGCGACTGCGGACCGCGAAGTGCGCGGGATCCTCGACGGCTACAAGCGGACCGGAGTCCCAGACGAGCTCGTCGAGGCCGCCAAGCTGCGTGAGATCTCGCAACTCGAGTTCAATGCGAACTCGATCGAGGGCTTGGCCCTGGAGTGGAGCCAAGCCGTTGCGGTGCAAGGCCTTTCGTCGCCCGACGATATGGTCGAGCAGTATCAGGCAGTGAGCGTCGCCGACGTC
>JABCZE010000150.1 GCA_013289785.1 Vulcanimicrobiota bacterium
AATGTAGTTGGAGCTCGCGCCGCTGCCGCTCCCTGTGGCCGTCGAGAGCCAAGACGGCACCGCGCCGCCCGTTGTGGCGCTACTCGAGCCGCCGGCGCACGCCGTGATGCCCAGCGCGGCGATTAGGGCAGCGCCGAAAGCGCGAACGAAGCTCGATTTAAAACGCTCCACGTAGCCCCGTTTCAATGAGGGCCTGCGCCCATGCCTCCAGCGCGATCGGGGCGCGCGATCGCCTGGTAGATCGCGCCGGCGCCCACGATGACGAACATCACTCCGAGCGTGACCCAGCCATAGTTGAAGACCGCGCGGCCACTCGAGAGCGAACTCGGCCAGACGATGTTCAGCAGCATCAGCAGCAGGTAAAGACCGCCGGCGATCGTGACGGGCACACCCCAGGCGCCGAGCGTGAAGACTCCGCTCGGCCGCCAGCCGCGCCGCCGGGCAACGAGTGCGCCGAAGACGGTGAGGAAGAAGGCGAGATAGATGCCCGACGTTGCGAACGAGACCAGCGCGTACAGCGCGTTGACGTTGGCCGGGTAGTCGAACCACAGAATATGCACCGGCTTGCTCGGATTGATCAGCACCAGCAACAAGAAGAGGAAGGGAACGATCGTTCCCACCAGGATCGCGTTGACCGGCGTCTGGTGGCGCGGCGAGATCGTTCGTATCCGTGCGCTCAAGGGAAGCGCGCCGTCGCGCGCCAGCGCAAACGCGACGCGCGCGCCGGCGCCTTGCACGGCCGTGCCACAGCTGAAGAACGCCACGACGATCATCACCAGGAAGAAGTCCGCTAGCCAACCCGGCAGAACGGTGAGCACGCTGCTGACGCCGCCGCTAACGGCGCCGGCGATGCCGGTCGCCGGCGTCGCGAGAAGCAGACCGAGGACTAAGACGAAGGATGCGATGCCGCCATAAAGCAGCGCGTTTCGCATGGCCTTGGGCACCTGTCGAGCCGCGTCGATCGTCTCTTCGGAGATGTCGCCCGCCGATTCGAAGCCGAAGAAGATGTAGACGTTGGCGAGAACGGCGACCAGCGCCGCGCCGGTCCACCAGTGGCCGCCGAAGTCCAGGCCGAGCGGATTGCTCTTGAGATGCTCGACGTTTTGCGTCGAGAAAATAAAACTCCAGTGTTGGTGAAAGCCGAAAATCGCGAGTGCGGCAAAGACGCCGAACGTCCCGATGGTTTCGACGTAGACGCCGAAGCGCGCCACGCGGCCCATGATCTTAGCGCCGACGGAGTTGGCGATCGCGGATAAGACGATAATTGCGCCGGTGATGACGAAGATCGTCACGTGACTTGCGGGATCGAGATGCGTTCGAAACCAGATATTCGAGAGCGAGGTAACGTAGCCGACGGCGCCCGAGTCGACGGACGCGACGGTCGCAAGCAGTGCGAAACCGTAGATCCAACCGATGAACCAGCCGTAGCGCGGTCCCACGCTGTACTTGCCGTACTGGTAGAGCGCGCCGGAGAGCGGGTACTCGCTCGCGAGCTCGCCGAAAACCAATGCGACCGGCATCATCAGACCCACGACGATCGGAATCGTCCAGATATAACGCGGACCGCCCGTACCCAGACCCAGCGCGTAGAGCGAGTACACGCCGACCATCGGGCTCAAGTAGCTGAAGGCCACCGCGAAGTTGTCGAAGAGCGAAAGAACTCTCGAAAGCTCTTGGCGGTAGCCGAGTGCGGCGAGGCGACCGCCGTCGTTCACGGATGCTTCCGAAAGTCGTAGACGTAGATCGAGTAGCCGATCCTTGCGTCGGGCACCTGCGCGCGCAGCCAGCCCCAGGTCGGTCCCGCAATCGCCGGGCCGCCGTACAGCCACGTGACGCTAACCGCGACCACGCAGTCGAGCTTGGAAACATTGCCGGGGTTGACGTAGCCGGGCCACGGCAACTGATTGATGCCGTAGTAGAACGGATAGGCCGTTCCAAAATATGCAGTGCAGGCGCCGCGGATTCCGTGCGCCTGCAAATATGCCTTGAGCTTCTTGGTGTCTTGCCCCCAGTCGATGTTCGAGTCGAGCAGGTAGCGCGGTCCTTGCGCCGGACCGCCGGCAATCGCATTGAAGAATGCCAGATAGTTCGGATAGACCATCGCCGATTCGGCGACGAGCAACGCCAGGCAGGCAGCAACGGCCCAACGCCATTGCGGCAGCGGCACGTTAAGCGCGACAAACGCGTAGAGCAGCGGATAGATCGGGAGTAGAATGCGGATACCGAGGTCGATCGGCGAGGCGACGCACACGATGGCATAGAGCGTCGCCGGAAGCAGCAGCACGAGTGAATCCGGCGCCAAGCGCTTCCGGCGAACGATTGCGACGACCGTCAGCGCGATCAGAACGAAGACCGCTATCGGAGTCTTTAGCGCCGCAACCGCAGGATAAAAGTACCAGTGCCCATGACGAAACGTCGACCCAAAGAGGTAGGCGAGCTGCCCGCCTCTGGCGTGATCCAGCGAGTCCTGCAGAACGTCGTGATAACGGTAAATTTCGCCGTGATAGAGGACGACCACGGTCGCAAACGCCGCCAGTGCAGTTATTACCGCGCCGCGAGCCAGCGAGCGACCTTCGGGCGGCCGCGAGAAGGCGATAAGTGCCGCCGCGGGCACGAGCAGAACTCCCGATAGTTTCGTGCCTATCGCAAGGCCGAGCGCACAGCCTGCGATCGCATAGCCGGCGGGCCTTCCGAGCCGCATGGCGCGATTCCACAAGACGACGGTGAGAAAGAAGAAGAATGCCAAGTAGAAGTCGTTGGTCGCATAGCGCCCGTGCGCGATGATGTTTGGGTCGAAGGCAAAGGGAATCAGCGCCACGATTGCCGCGAGCGGGCCGGCTCGGCGCCTCACCCACAACGCGACGGCGAGGCCAAAGAGCAACGTGACAAATATCGTGACGCTGCGGGAGGCTAACAGAATCGTGTCGGCGGGCAGACGATTCTGGTAGAGAAAGCGCGCTCCGAAGGCATACTCGTTGGCTTTTTGCCACGCCGGATCGTCGAGCGGCAGCGCTACGTCGAGGAAAAGCAGCGGAACTGCCACCAGCAGCTTGGCCAGCGGCGGATGCTCGGGGTTGAGCCGAAAATCGCCGGTCTTCCAATACGTGTAGCCGGCGGAGATATAGACGGCTTCGTCGTACGTCTGCGCTTCTTGGCGGATCGAGGTGATTTGCAGCAACGCCACCGTTGCCAGAATCAGCGCGACGATGCCGCAGAAAAGCGCGGTCGACAGACGCACGCCTAGCTTACGTTGGAGGCGGGCGAAGCGCTCTCGTTCGCCAGTTGTAGCGAATCGCCAACATGCGTATCAGGAACGTCAAAACGATAGCGATCCAAGCAGAGTCAGTTGCGCTCAAACTCGTCAGTTCTTGAAGTCCGACGAAGACGATGGCACCAGCCAACGCCGCGATCGCGAGCAACTGGCCCGGCAGCATCCAAATTGCGTTGGTCAAAACGTCGCGAAGAAGGCCGCCGCCAACGCCATTGACGACGCCGATAAAGACGGCCGAGGGAGCGCCCAACCCCATTGCGAGCGACATTTGAGCGCCGACGCAGGCGTAGGCTCCGAGGCCGAGCGCGTCGACACTGTTCGAAAGCGTTCGCCAAAGCAGCGTCGGCCTGCGGCCGCCGGCCCAAACGCCGATGGCGCCCCCTACCGCCGCGCCCACCAATACCGTGATCAGATACATCGGGCCGCGCACCGCGACCGGCGGCCCGTGCTGTAAGAAGATGCCGTCGCGTAACAGGCCGCCGCCGAGTGCGGAGACGAATGCCATCACGAAGATGCCGGTGTAATCGTATCCGCGGCGCACGCCCATCGCCGCTCCGGTTACCGCCCAAATGAACGTTGCGCCGACGTCGAAGAAGACCGGCAGCGCAAACTCAGGCCGTGGGGTCAATCTTTCGTCCGTTCACCCAGGTCTGTGAGACTTTGACGTCCCCGAGTTTGGCTGGGTCGACCTTGCGCGGGTCGTCTTCCAGGATCGTGAGGTCGGCATACTTCCCTGCCTCGAGCGAGCCGAGTTTATCGCCCATTCCACAGTGTGAGGCCGCGACGACCGTCATCCCTTTGAGTGCCGCCTCGATTGCGACGCTTTGCTGCGCACCGATGACGGAACCGTCGATCGAGCAGATCCTCGCAACCGCCGTACCGATCTCGCGCAGCGGCGCCACCGGCGAGCACGGGCAATCGCTGTGAATCGAAAACGGGATGCCGCTCGCGAGGAAATCGCCGGCCGGGTAAACGTTGCCGGCGCGCTGCGCTCCGAAGATTTGGTCGCGGTAGGCCGCGCCGTAGTAGTAGAGGTTGTTCATGAGGTAGCTCGGCTGCACGCCCAGCTTCTTCATTCGCGCGATCTGCTCGGGGCGCGCTTGCGGGCAGTGCTCGATTCGGTTGATGCCGGTCGGCGGCTCCGAACTCGAGCCGTAAGCTGCTTCGATCGCGTCGAGTGCCATCTCCAGCGATGCGTCGCCATTGCAGTGGATCGAGACGGGCCATCCCGCGTTCTTGACTTGCAGTACCAGCTCGTTGAGTTTGTCGACGGTATAGTTAGCCGCACCCCGGCTGGCTGAGTTGAGATATGGCTGGCTTTGAAAAGCACTCTCCTGCTGGGGCGAACCGTCGGCGACGATCTTCACGGCGTAGAACGAAAGCAGACTGCCCGGGATCTCGAGCGCCGACGCGCCCGGCTTGCCGTAGGACGCCAAAAACTGCATCGTTTGATCCAAGTAGTCGACCATGGGACTCACGCTGTAGCGAACGGGCGAGTGCGCCGTAATCGCCTTGTAGCCTTCGAAGACGTCGGGCGTCTGCGCGAATGCGCCGGCTTCGTGAACCATCGTGATGCCCAACGCCGCCGAGCCGTATAAGAACGCGGTCATCGACTCCGCGATCAGCTCGGGCGTCAACTTCGGAAAACCGCCGAGGAACTTCATCAGTGCCGGCATCTCCTGGATCATGCCGTCCTGCACGCCGTTCGCATCGACGCCGAAGTAACCGCCGCCGGAGAGTTCGCGCGTCGTCGGGCCGATCCCGGAGGCCTCGAAGGCGGCCCGGTTTCCC
>JABCZE010000151.1 GCA_013289785.1 Vulcanimicrobiota bacterium
CACTGCGACGCCTTGATCGAGTCCATGAATGGCGCCGGCCCCGACGTCTCTGGGTTGAGTCCCGCAAACTTGGAGGCCCGTTACAATCTGCCGTCTACTAAGGCTGGGGCCGGTCAAGTAGTCGCCGTGGTTGACGCGTACGACAACCCCGACGCCGCGACGGACGTCGCCGCCTACCGCAGTAATTTCGGCCTCCCAAAGGCGAAGTTCACCAAATATAACCAGCTCGGTCAGACGAAGAACTATCCGGTGGGTAGCTCCGGTTGGGGCGTCGAGGAAGACCTCGACATCGAAATGGTTTCGGCAAGCTGTCCGAAGTGCACGATCTATTTGATCGAAGCCGACGACAATAGCGGGACCAATCTTTACGACGCGGAGATCGAAGCCGTGAAGTTAGGCGCCACCATCGTCACCAACAGCTGGGGCGGCGGCGCGGGATCTTCGTCCGGAAACGCGTTTGCGACGAAGGGAATAACCTATCTGGCTAGCGCCGGCGACGGCGGTTACGGGATGCAAGATCCGGCCGATTATCAAACCGTCGTTTCCGTCGGCGGCACGTTTCTTAACGTCACGAGCGGCTCGTCGTTCCTCGAAACCGTTTGGCCCGACAGCGGCGGCGGCTGCTCCGTTGTAACCAAACCTTCGTGGCAAAAAGACAAAGATTGCAGCTTCCGAACGGGTAACGACGTTGCGGCCGTCGCGTGGAACGTCGCCGTGTACGATACGTATGGCAACTCGGGTTGGGGCACCGTCGGCGGGACGAGCGTCTCCTCACCGCTGGTGGCCGGCATGTTTGCCTTAGCCGGTAACTCCAAAAAGCAGAACGGCGGCGAGAATCTCTGGAAGCTTTCGAAGACCGATATCAAGAAAGATTTCCACTACATCAAGAGCGGAGAGCTCGGGCGTTGTCCCACGAGCTTGCAGAACACCTATCTCTGCAAGGCCGGGACCAAGCAGTTCGGACAGTACTCGGGACCGTCGGGTTGGGGCACGCCCAACGGTGTCGGCGGTCTCTAACTAGAGTCGGGCGAGTGGGCGGCGCGATCGAACGCCGCCCGCTCACGAACTGATATGCCGGCCATGTTTTGCGCGCGCTGCAACAAACCCAGCGGCGATACCGACAAGTGTTCGACGTGCGGCACTCGGCTCAAGACGCTGGAAAGCGCGAAGCGCCGAGGTTGGATAGGCTTTGGTGCCGGCGTCTTCTTGGTGATTTTCCCCGCTGCGATCGCGATCTGGATCGATCGCCTCATGGCCGGTCAGACCGCTCCAGGAACCGCCGGTTTCATCGGGCGGCTCAACTTGGCGTTCGTCCTCATCGCGGTCTCCGGAGCGCTCGGAATGATCAACGGCTGGCGCCAAGGCCACTCGGGCCGGACAAACCGCGCGATCGTCATCGCGACCGTCGTCGTGTTCGCCATCGCCTTCTTCCTCGCGTACACCGCATCGAACGCGTACAACCCGTCCTAGGGATCTGCCCTCGATAGGAGGCGGCCGCTTGGCTCCGAAGGGGCCTGGCGAAATGGAGGGTTCCAGAATGAAAGTTTCTCAGCGGTTCTACGCCGCGCTTGCGGTGATGCTCGTGGCGACGGGTGCGTCGGCCTTTGCCGCCACGGTGAAGGTCGAGGGGACGCCGGTCCCCATGGCTCCGAAGCCCGATTTGTCCGGGCTCAACTTTTTGATCGGCACTTGGCAATGCTCCGATTTGAGCTCTCGCCGTCCGGGACCGTTCAGCGTCACGCAGGTTTTCTCAATGGACCCGAGCGGCTATTGGATCGTGCGCGACAACACGACGCACAAGGCGTCCTGGATTCCGCGAGAATCCCACAGCCAAGCCAAAATCACATACGATGCGCAAGCGAAGCGTTGGGTTATGATAACGACCAGCGACACGGGAGGCTACAGCGTGGAGACGGCGCCGATGGCGACCGGCATGAAGAAAACCTGGACGTACGCGATCCAGACGAAGGCGCCGGACGTCGCTTCGTACGCGCCGCTCGTCTATGTCAAAGTGAGCGACACGAAGAAGACGATGACCACGTCGTTCACCGAAACGAGCGGTCGCGTCGTCAACGTCAAGGAGACCTGCACGAAGTCCTAGATTCGCCAGCCGGTCACGGGCCGGCGCTTCCGGACGCTGAATGAACGTGGGTTTCTTCGAGCGACCCGACCCTCGATTAATCCGAAGCGCCGACCCAACTCCGCCTGCGGCAATCGCCGCCGCTCTGAAGCGAGACGCGCTGGCGTTTGCCGTCTGCTTGCTGGCGATCGCGGGCGCATATGCTGCGACCGTCGACGCAGGATTGCACGCAACCGCCGTGACGCGAGGCACGATTGTTGCGCGGGGACTCTACGCTCCCGTCTCGATCGTGCGTGACGGGCGCGACATCCCGCACATCCGGGCCGCAAACCAGCACGATCTCTACTTTGCGGAGGGCTACGCGCAGGGCTCCGACCGGCTCTTCCAGCTAGACCTGAGCCGTCGCTACGCCTACGGCCGGCTCGCCGAAATATTTGGAACGAAAGCGCTGGCCTTAGACGAAGCGCAGCGAGCGGTGGATATCGACGGCATCGCCGAGCGCCAACTGCGGGCGCTGGCGCCGGACGATCGCGCGGCGATCGTCGCGTTCAGCGAAGGGGTTAACGCGGCCGCGGCATCGCAACCGCTGCCCGTCGAGTTTCGCATGCTGCTGTACCGGCCCGCGCCGTGGAGACCGAAGGATTCCCTAGCAGTCTCCATCGTCGTCTCGCTCGAACTCGCCGACTCGTGGCACGACGTCTTCGCGCGCGATGCCGTTTGGCGGCAGCGCGGACCTCGCTGCTTCGATTCGCTCTTCCCGTTATCGGACGCCCGGTACGACGTCACGATCGACGGCGCGCGCAACGCGCAAGCTGCTCGCGTTCGTCCGAACGGTTGCGACGCATCCGAAGTTGCGATGCGGCCGCGGCGCGACGCGATCGGCAGCAATGCTTGGGCCGCGGGCTCGGCGCGAAGCGTCGACGGGCATGCGCTGATTGCAAACGACCCGCACTTGATCTTGACGATCCCGGGCATCTGGTACCTCATCGATATCGAATCGCCGCAAATGCACGCCGCGGGCGCGACGATCCCGGGGATGCCGGGCGTCGTCCTCGGGCACAACGCGCGTCTCGCCTGGGCGGTGACCAATGCCCAGATGGCGACGACCAGCGTCTTTGCGGCCGGGCATCTCGGCCGAAGATTTTGGGTTACGGAGCGGTTTCACGTGCGCTTGGCGCGCGACGTAAGCGCGTCGTACTATCGCACGTCGCGCGAATTCTCCGTGCCGAGCGACAGCTCCAGCTCGGCGGTGGCCCTCGTGCGTTGGCCGATCTACGCAGAAAAGCGTTCTGCGATGGCGACCGTGCTCGCGCTCGATCGTGCGCGGGATGTCGCCACCGCGCTGCGGATCGTGGCGAACTACCGCGGGTCGCCCCAGAACTTCATTCTCGCCGATCGCAGCGGCCGGGTCGCCTATCACGTCGCGGGCCTCGTCCCCGACGATCCGGCATGGGGGCGTTACGTCCACCCCGCGCGCGATTTACGCGCGAGCTTCCCGCCGATTCCGTTCGCGCAGCTTCCGCGAAAGGATCCCGCCCGCGACGCCATCTTGGTCTCGGCAAATAATAAGGCATACGCATCGGCCTACCCGTACCGGCTGTCGGCGCAGTTCGAACCGCCATACCGCGCCTATCGCATCGCAGAGTTGCTGCACGTGCGTCCGAGATACGATGCCGGGTATTTTGCGCGGATGCAGCTCGACACGCTGTCGCCGATCGATCTGGAGATCGCACGCGACGTCGTACGCTTCGCGCGCGCGCATCCGCAGGAGGAACCCAGGGCGGACGTGCTTGCGGTACTCGGGCGTTGGGACGGCCGCTTCGAACCGGATTCACGGGCGGCCGCGCTTGAGCACATGCTCCGCGGATCGGTGCTTGGAGATGCGCCCGAGTTTAGCGCGCGGCTCAACGAGTTGCGCGGCATCGACGGCGCTGCGGCGCAAGCCCTCGAATCGGACCTCGACGGCTGGTTTTCGTTTGCGTTCGAGCAGCGCCGCGCCTGGCGTGAGGTCGGCGGTATGCGCATCGAGCATCCGCTTGCGCCGATGAACTTCGCCTTTCTCAATGGTGCGTGGCTGCCCGGTGCGGGAGACGAGTACACGATTCATCTGCAGGAGCCGGGGTTTGCGCAGAGCTTGCGTGCCGTGTGGGACGTCGGCGATTGGGATCGCGGCGGCATTGCGATTCCTAGCGGCGAGTCGGGGGAGCCGGGCTCGTCACACTATACGGATCTCACGCGCGCGTGGGTTGCGGGCGAGCTGCAACCGCTTCCGTTCGGTTCCGCCGCGGTCGCGAAGAACGCGGCGGCCACGCTCGTGCTCCGGCCACGGTAAGGAGCGCGCGCCCCTGGGATGACGGAACGTTGCACCTCCGAGCCCCGTTACTTAAGGGTGCGACGGTACGGTTCGGCGCTATTTCACAACGCGATCGTGGGCGCGTTCGATTCGTTGCCCAAGGGCGTCCGCGAACGGCTCGACCACGTCGACTTTTTATGCGGCGTCGACCCCGTATGGGCGGGGTTAACGTCGATCGAGACGAGCGACGACGGGCGGAGCCTTCGCGATATCGCCTATTGCGACTATCTATATACCCAAAAGCATTTGCCCGCCGATCGCAGACGAACGACGATCGTCCTGCCGACGGAGTGCGCGGCGAACGTCTGGACGATCAGGCACGAACTCGGGCACGCCCTGCACGAAATCCTGGGCTGGTTTGGTCCGGTCAAACCAATTACCGAGTACGCCAGGACCAACGCCTACGAAGCATTTGCTGAAGCGTTCTGCGCCTGGCGAGAACCGGGGTATTGCGGGAGAGACCTTCGTAGCGCGGACTCGCGCGCCGACGCGCTTTTCGCGACGCTGTCGTAGCGCCGCTACGGTCGCCCGGTCGGCAAGGAAGGAAGTAAGGGGCACTTTGCGGATTCTACCGAGCAAA
>JABCZE010000152.1 GCA_013289785.1 Vulcanimicrobiota bacterium
TTCGCACTGCTTTGCGCGCTACTTTACGACGCACGGCCTTTCGTGCAACCTTGCGGCGCACGGCCTTGCGAGCGACTTTACGACGCACGGCCTTGCGTGCAACTTTCTTGCGAACCGCCTTGCGGACGGCTCGACGAACCAACGCTCCGACAACCGCTTTCTTTGCGACTGCCTTGCGAGCGGCTCTCTTTCGAACTGCCATCGTTGGTAAGTATCATCCTTTCTCTGGTCACCAAGCGACCAGGGGTATTGTCCTCCTTATACAGTATTACGGGTTTCAATGCAAGTTTTGGCCGAGGACGGCACACGCATCGACGCGCGCGTAAACGAACGACAACACGTCAACGCCGTCGTCTTGATCCACGGGTTTCCATTCTCCGCGAGCATCTGGGACGCGCAAGCGGATGCGCTCGCGCAAGACGCATGCGTCGTTTGTCCGGACCTTCGGGGCGCGGGAAAGTCGAGCGAACCGGAAGGGCCGTACCTAATGGAAACGCTCGCCGCGGACGTCGCGCTGTTGCTCGATGCGCTCGGCATCGAGCGAGCTTCAATCGCCGGTCATTCGATGGGCGGCTACGTCGCGTTGGCCTTTGCGCGCATGTTTACCGAGCGAGTGGCTCGGCTCGCTCTGGTCCCCAGCCGCTTGCGAGCGGACACGCCAAAAGAGGCGCAGGCGCGGTGGAAGCTGGCCGATCGCATCGAGCGGGAGAAGAGCATCGAGCCGGTCGTCGAGTCGCTGCTGCCGCGGCTTTTCGCTCCGAATACGCCGGCGGAACGTCCCGCCGTCGTCGAGCGCGCGCGAGAGATCGTAATGCGGAATGGTCCCGCCGGGGCGGCCGCCGCGTTGCGTGGCATGGCGCTGCGATCGTCGGCGGAGGACATTGCCGAAGATCTCGACGTGCCGATGGTGATGATTGCCGGCGCGCAAGACGCGACGCTGACGCAAGAAGAAGCGAAGGGAGTCGTGGAGCGCTTTCCGCGTGGGCGCCTCGTCCTATGCAAAGAGAGCGGTCACATGCCGATGATGGAAGAGCCGGAGATTGTCACCGCCGCGCTTCGCGAATGGCTTAAATCAGAGCTTCCTTAGCGAATAACCGGATACTTGGAGCGGCGGAAAAAGTTGTAGACGAAGAGGCCGCCAAGAACGATCGCGGCGATGACCGCCGCAACGACGAGCGCCTTCAGCGCAATCACGAGAAGGTGGGCGACGACCACCATCAGGATGATGCCGACGGCGATGACCGCGGTGAGTTTTAGGAAGAGCGTCAGTGTGGGGTTCACGTCCTTACCTACCATCGGGCCGGGGCACAGGTTTCATCCTTTAAAGCAGCTTGAGATGGTCGAGTGCCCGGTAGCCGGCGGCGATCGAGGCGCCGGCGTCGATCGTTCCGTCGGCCAGCATCTCGCGAAAGCGGGGCAGCGAGGCAAGCTCGACTTGAAGGTGCTCGGTGACGTCGAGCTGCGGCTCGCGGGTCCGGCGCGCGTCGAAGCCGACGTAAACGTATGCGCGCGCCGTCGAGCGTACCGGCTCGGGCAGGTAGACTGCAGCCGGCTCGCAACGCTCGACCTCGTAGCCGGTCTCCTCGGCCAGCTCCCGCAACGCGCAGTCTTGCGGCGCCTCCCCCTCGATCAGCATTCCCGCCGGAAGCTCGAGATGAATCGAATCGGCCCCGTAGCGATATTGCCGAACGAGTACGACCTGCCGGTCCGCCGTCAAGGCGAGAATCGTGACGAAGCCAAACGACTCGCGAACGTAGTAGTTCGAGACGACGGTCCCGTCCGGAAGCTCCACCTCGTCGGCGCGCAAACGCATGTACGGCGAATCTACGACGTAACTCGAGCTCCGCACGCGCCACTGCGGCTTATCCATACCGCACAACTATCGACGAAGCGTTTGCGCCTCCTTTCGCGAAGTCGGTTTTATGACGGAACGAATAGTGGTTGCCGGCGGGGGAACGATGGGTGCCGGCATCGCGTTCGTCGCCGCTAAGGCGGGCTACGACGTGGAGATCGTCGAGCCGCAGGCGGCGGCGCGCGAGCGAGCGCTGCTCGAGATTGCGCGCCACGCGGAGCGTTCGGGCGATCCTTCGATCGGACGACGCGTTACTTGCACGGACGCCGTCCCCGCTCGCAGCGACGCGATGCTTGCCATCGAAGCCGTTTCCGAGCGTTTCGAAATCAAGCGTGACGTATTTGCAGCTCTGGCGGCTGCGCTCCCGCCGGAGGCACTGCTCGCGACCAACACTTCGTCGCTCTCCGTCGGCGAGCTGGCCGATGCCGTCCCCCATCCGCAACGGGTGCTCGGGCTGCACTTCTTCAATCCTCCGGTGCGAATGCAGCTCGTCGAAATCGTGCGCGCGCCGCAGACCAGCGACGATACGCTGGACCGCGCGTTCGAGATCGTCGAGCGTCTGGGAAAGACTGCGGTTGTCACGGCCGACACGCCCGGATTCATCGTCAATCGCGTGGCTCGGCCGTTCTATCTGCAGGCGCTGCGAGCGCTCGAGCGCGCTGTGGCCTCCGTCGACGAGCTCGACGCGCTCGCGCGCGGCGCCGGTTTTCGCATGGGACCGTTCGAGCTGATGGATCTCATCGGGCTCGATGTGAATCTTGCGACGAGCGAGTCGATCTTCGCGCGCACGGAGGCTCGACGTTTCGAGCCGGTGGAGCTTCAGCGGCGCATGGTCGCCGAAGGTTTGCTCGGCCGAAAGACGAGCGCCGGATTCTACGCGTATCGCGACGGCAAGGCCGAGAGACTCGAACTCGACGTGCCGGCGCCGGCGCAGGAGCTAAACGCTGAAGAGATCGTCGCCGTGGTCGGCTTCGATAATCGGGCCGAGGAACTGGCGGAGTTGCTCGAGCAAGGCTACCGCACCGTGCTGCGCATCGGCAACGACGAGCTGTTCGACGAGTTAGCGGCGCAGCCGACGATATTGATCGACACCGGTGACGGAACTTCCGATCGCGGCGACGCCATCGCCCGTCTCGAGGCGTCGCTCGAACCGGAGTGCGTCATCTTCACCGACGCCTATGCGACCGACGTTGCGGCGTGTGCGGCGCGATTACATCATTCGGAGCGGTTGGTCGGCTTCGGGGTGGTCGGGTCGTTGTCGGCCGTCGACGCCGTCGAAATCGTCAATTCGGAACATGCGTCGGACGACGCGCTGGAGCTGGCTGCGGAGCTTTTCGCAGCGATCGGCAAGGCTTCCGTGCTCGTTGAAGACGTTCCCGGACTCTTTCTCGGACGGACCGTCGGCTCGATCGTCAACGAGGCGATGATTGCCGTTGCGGAGGAGGTCGCCATGCCCGAAGATATTGACGAAGCAATGCAACTGGGAGCCAACTATCCCGCCGGTCCGATCGCGTGGGGGCGTGAAATCGGCGGCTCGCGCCTGCGCCGCATCCTAAAGCGGCTGGCCGATGCCGAGGGTGACGAGTTCGCGGCGCACCGTTCCATCTGGCTGCTCGACATGGAAGAGTCGCCGGCGCCCGAGGAAAGTCTGCCGCAATGAGCCGCGAGGTTTGGGTCGTCGATGCCGCGCGCACGCCGATCGGCCGCCTTGGCGGCGCGCTGGCAACCGTTCGTCCCGACGACCTTGCCGCGATCGCGGTGCGCGCGGTGGTCGAGCGTACGGGCATCGCTCCGGCGATCGTTGAGGACGTTTACTTCGGCGCCGCCAATCAGAGCGGCGAAGACAATCGAAACGTCGCGCGCATGGCCGTGCTTTTGGCGAATCTGCCGCTGAGCGTGCCCGGCACTACGGTCAACCGCCTGTGCGGCTCGAGTCTTCAGGCGATTAACTCGGCCGCGCAAGCGATTGCCTTTGGAGAAGGCGACGTGATGATCGCCGGAGGCGTCGAGTCCATGACGCGCGCACCGTACGTTTTGCCGAAGAGCGGTGCGGCTTTTGGCCGCGGACAGCAGCTCTTCGATACGGTTCTCGGCTGGCGCATGATCAATCCGAAGATGCCGCCCCAGCATACCGTTTCGCTTGGCGAGACGGCCGAGAACGTCGCGCGAGAATACGGCATCACGCGCGAAGAGCAAGACCGTTTCGCGTTCGAATCCCAGATGAAGTGTACAGCGGCAATGCAACGCAACGCATTTGCCGGCGAACTGGTTGCAGTGCCGATCGAGGGCTCGTCACCGCCAACCTCCGTAACGAGCGACGAACATCCCCGGCCGGAGACGACGATGGAGCGTTTGGCGAAACTGCAGCCGGCTTTTCAGCGCGACGGTACGGTGACGGCGGGTAACTCGTCGGGCCTCAACGACGGCGCGGCGGCGCTGCTGCTTTGCGAGGCGCAGACGGCGCGCCGCTTGGGCCTGCGGCCGATGGCGCGCATCGTTGCAAGCGCCTGCGTCGGCGTCGCTCCCGACGTGATGGGTCTGGGGCCGATACCGGCAACGCGCAAGGCGCTCGCACACGCGCGCTTGGCCGTCGAGCAACTCGATCTGATCGAAATTAATGAAGCCTTTGCATCGCAGGCCGTCGCATGCATGCGCGAGCTGGGGCTCGACCCCGGCAAGACGAACGTCAACGGCGGTGCGATTGCGCTGGGACACCCATTGGGAGCAAGCGGCGCGCGCATCGCGACGACGCTCCTGCACGAAATGGCTCGGCGAAAGGCGCGCTTCGGCCTGGCGACGATGTGCATCGGCGTCGGCCAGGGCATCGCAACGGTATTCGAGCGGGTGGAGTAGAAGGCGGTTGCCATGACGACTGCGCCAACCATGACCAAGACGCAACTGCTGATCGGCGGAGCCTGGCGAGATGCTTCCGACGGCGGCACGTACGAGGTTCGCAATCCGGCCACGGGGACGAAGCTTGCCGACGTCGCGGAAGCCACGCGCGAGGATCTTAACGATGCGGTGAATGCGGCACGCCGCGCGTTCGATGCCGGCAAGTGGGCGTCGATGGCGGCCTCGCGACGCGCAAAGATTATTTATAAACTCGCGCAACTCATTGGCGAGCGC
>JABCZE010000153.1 GCA_013289785.1 Vulcanimicrobiota bacterium
CTCCGACAGCGCGTTCGCGTTGTCGGTAACGTAATGCGCGGGCGTTGGGGGTATTGTGAAGCCCACGCTCGCCGCAATCGCCGGCACCGCGTAGAGCAGCGCTACGAGCGCAAGCGCGATTCGTGCCACGATCGCGCGCCGCATTCTACCAGCTCCCCGACGCGCCGCCACCGCCGAAATCGCCGCCACCCGATGAGAAGTCGTCGTCACTGCTGCTGCTGAAATCGCTGCCACCCGATGACGACGATCCTCCGCCGCTGCTGTCCCAAAACGCAAAGCCCTTCATCTCCTTCTTCGCCGCCGGCGCGCCCTTGCGCATCACGAGATACCCATAGCGAATGCTCCCGATGATGCGCATCACGATCACGAACGCGATGAACAGCATGAAGACCCCGAAGAGCCCGAACATCGAGATGACCGCGCCCGAAACGATCGGCGGCGCGACGTTCTCCGCGGCCGGCGGCGGCGTGACGCCTGCATACGACGGCGTGATCGTCGTCAACATCGCCGCGACGCCGCTGCTCACGGCGCCGTTGGGATCGTTGGCTTTCATCCGCGGCACGATGTCGTCGCGAATGATCCGCGACGAATCGGCATCGGTGAGCGAGCCTTCGAGCCCGTACCCAACCTCGATGCGCACCTTGTGATCGTGCATGAACAGGAACAGAATCGCGCCGTCGTCCTTGCCGCGCCGGCCGACATGCCACTGGTGTGCGGTATCGCCGGTCCACGTCTCGAGCGGAACGGCACCCGTCGTGTCGCCGATCCAGACGATCACTTGATGTCCGGTCGCTTTCTCGTAGGCTTTGAGTTCAGCGTCGACCGACGTTTGTGTCGCGCTCGAAAGCGCGCCGGCGTTGTCGGTAACGTAATGGGTCGGGACCGGTGGAACGGTAAAATCGGCCGCGAACGCGGGCCCGCGCACCGCGAACGCTAGAACGATGCCGGCCACTAGATGTAGGCGCAGTCTCACCATCCGCCCGATGCACCGCCGCCGCCGAAACTCCCGCCGGTTTCCCGAAATACAAGTTGTTCCCGACCCATTCCCCGCGACTTCCCACTCCGCTGATACTCTGCGTTGAGCGTGGCGATGTTGCCACGCGAGAAAGGCTGAAAAATGAGCGACCAGAAACAAGACCAGGAACTGGATCGGGTTAGCGGTGGCATACAATCAACCCCGATCATTCCCATATTTCCGCCCAAGAAGCCGCCAACCAATCCGATCATCCCGGTCGGGCCGATCAAGAGCAAGACCAACCCTGTCGGCTAGAAGCAGTTGCGGCAGCCCGACGCACGGCCGCCGCCGAAACTCGCGCCGGTTTCCCTCCACAAGTTGTTCTCCACCCGTTCCTCGCGATTTCTCACTCCGCTGCTATTCTGCGTTGAGCGTGGTGATTTTGCCACGCTAGAAAGGCGAAAAATGAGCGACCAGAAGAACGATCAAGAACTGGATCAGGTTGCGGTGGCACATTAACGAACCCAGTCCCACCCATACTGCCCCCCGAAAAGCCGCCAACCCATCCAATCATCCCCGGCGCCCCGATCAAGGGCAAGACCAACCCGGTCGGCTAAAAGCGGCTGCGGCATTCTCACATGCCCCAGTCTACAGGAACGGTGAAGGGCGGCGGCCGGGCCGCCCTGTCGGGGGAGGCGCACTCACCCCATTCGCCCGATGCCCCGCTGCTAAGAGCATCTTTATATCTTAGCGGAGCACGAATAGGTGACTGTGATAGCGTGCGCGGCCTTCACCACCGTTCCATCACCTGCCTTACCGCCTGCCCCCGTAGTAAAGTACAGGCCGAGCTGCTTCGACGCAAACTCCACAGGCCGCCATGTCTACGCATGACGAAGCGTAGCACGCATGAAGCTCTCCCAGTTCAACGCCACTGTCACGGCTTTCGTATTGGCGGTGCTCGTCGGGCACGTCACCGACGCGACGACCGGTCAACCGTTGGCCAACGTCACGATTGCGATCGGCTCACAGCACACGTCTACCGACAAGCACGGAGCGTACCGCCTGACCGGGCTAAAGCCGGGCCACTATACGCTGTCGGCCAGTTCCAACGACGTGCCTTCGCAGCAGCGCAGCGCCGTCGTGAAAGATAGCGCGCAGACGACGCTCGATCTCGTGCTCTGCAGCACGACGCTCGACTATAGCTGCGCCGGCGCTGGCCCCGGATAACCTTTCACGTCAACGCCTTCACCACCTAACGACGACCTCGCCGTTACCGATGGCGCCTTTCCAACCTTGCCGGCTCTTGTATTTCCGCGCGCTTCGCTCGACATATGAGGACCCGCCGCCTCCGCCGCCGCCGGTGCCAACCCAGGGCTGGGAAATCACGTAGTTGCCGCCTGCGCCACCGCCGCCGCCATAGTAGCCACCGCCTCCGCCTGCGCCGCCGAAACCCCCGTTACCATTACCTCCCCGTCCGCCGGCGCCGAGCATACCGGCGGCGCCATTGTGCCCCTGACAGTTTGCCTGCCCGGCAGTGCCGCCGCTATGCTGCGAGCCGCCGCCACCGCCGCCGCCTGCTGGGTCCTGGCATGAACCATATCCTCCGAAATTTTCGCCGTTGGCGCCGGGGCCCGCGATCCTGCCACCGCCTTGGCCACCGTCAGTGCCTCCTTCAGCTTCTCCGCCGCCGCCGCCGGCGACGAGGATGCGATCTTTCAATGTGCTGCCGCCCTCGCGGACGTCGGTCGCACCACCACCCCCGGAACTGAAGTAGGAACTATGACCCGGGGTGCCTTCGCCGCCGCCGTTGTAGCCGCCAGTCGCGCCGACAGCCGCTCCGCCGACAAATATGGCGAGGCCTTCTCCGGGAACGACGGGCAGTTCGGCCGAGACACGACCCCCGCGCCCAATCTGGCCGTCCGATGTGACGAGCCCCCCACCGGCTCCACGCGCTTCAACGGCAATAAGATTGACACCAGCAGGAACCTTGAACGTTTGCTCGTTCCCGGTGTAACGAAACGTGCGATGGTGCGAAAAGACTTGTTCGATACCGCTTGTGTCAGGATTGCCGATCAGCGCTGGCGATCCAGCGCAACCTGCGAGCATTGCAGCGGCCGCGTAGATGCATAGCGCGAAGCGAAGACCTGATATCGTCATCTCCTTGCCTCCTGGGAACGCTCCAACGGTTAGATGTTCGGTGCAGCCCGCATCGCGGCCTCGGGATTCGTTGCCGCGTTTCGTGACCTAAATCATCATTTAAGTGGTACGATTCACTTGTAATTTCAGCTGTTCTCAAGGGAAAGGAATCGACGATGAATTGGACGACACCCCGGCCACAATCTTTGATAACCGTAAGCGTAATCGCGATCGGCGCGACGATCGCATTATCCAGCTTCGGAGTCGTGCGGGCCGAGCACGCACAAACCACCGGCTCTTGCACCTCGTCCGGTTACTGCCTCAGCTGGGACAATACGAGTTCCGGCGGCGGCATCGAAGGTCAGGCCTCGAGTGGTAACGGGTTGTACGGTACGACCTCGTCGACTAACGGGAACTCCGCCGTTGCCGGTGTCTCCACCAACTCGAACGGTACGGCGCACGGCGTGTATGGCCGCTCCTCGAACGGAGAAGGCGTGCTCGGAAAATCGTCCAGCAGCAATGGTGTTGAGGGCCACACGAGCAGTCCAAAGGATTTCGCGGGTGTCGCGGGATACGGCGATGGCGATTCGGGGCTCGTGGAGACGGGCGTCTACGGTAAGGGCGGCGCCATGGGCGTCACCGGGGAGTCCAGCCACGGCGGAGTTGCCGTAGCTGCTTTTTCGGACGACACGTCGACGGATATCTTCGCGGGGTCGGACGATGCGAACAACGATTCCTGCATCATCGATTCGAGGGCAAATCTAAGGTGCACTGGGAAGATCACCGGTAAGAAATCTCTGCGCGTGCAGCACCAGAGCAGCGATGGTCAAGCGGTTCTTGCATACGCATCGGAGTCGGCTTCGGCAACCATCGAGGACGTCGGAACCGCGCGGATGTTCGCCGGCACGGCGAACGTAGCGATCGACCCGGCCTTTGCCTCCGTTATGGATCGAAGCAGCCCGTATTACGTCTTCCTTACGCCCCTGGGCGATACGCGCGGGCTCTACGTGAGCGTCAAGTCGTCCTCCGGTTTCCAAGTTCGCGAGACGCAAGGCGGTCGTTCGAGGCTCGAGTTCGACTATCGCATCGTGGCACGCCCGCTCGACGCTGGCCGCGACCGGCTGCCGATCGCTCCAGCAACGAGAGCGCTACGGGCGCACCCATGAAATCGCGCGCACGATCAAACTCACCACGATTGCCGCAAAAACTAGCCACACCGCGGTATACATGAACCCGCGCCCAAAGGCCATCAGCGGCGTCGCTTTGGGCGCCGCGACGTTTGCGTATTGCGGCGCGATCGCGTGGACGATCGCGTCTGCGCCGTAGGACGCCGCGGCGTCGGCGTTCTCGCGCCGCATTCGCGGACGCACGACATCGTTGAGAATCTGCGCGGTCACCGCGTCGGTCAACTCGCCGCGCAGCCGCGGGCCGACGACGATGCCGGCATCGTGCCCGTGCAGCCAGAGGAACAACACCGCGCCGTCGTCGCCCGCGAAGTTTTCCGGGGGCGCTTCGGCGCTGGTGCGCGCGATTACGACGAAGACCGAATGCCCCGTCTGCGCCTGGAACGCTTGCAGATTCTGCGCGACCCATGCCGTCGTCGCGTTGGTCAGCACGCCGGACTCGTCGATCACGTAGTGCTGCGGCGGAGCCGTCGCCGGCGTCCCCATCGCGAGCAACATGAACGCCGCCGCCACTACCATCCGCCCGACGCGCCTCCGCCCCCGAAACCGCCGCCGCCGCCGGAAAACCCGCCACCGCCACCGCCGCCTCCGCTGGTCAAACCGCCGATGAAGCCGCCGCCCCAAACGCCGGCCGCC
>JABCZE010000154.1 GCA_013289785.1 Vulcanimicrobiota bacterium
TTCAAGCAGCAAGTCGGAGGCATCGTCGGGACGGGCATCGGCGGAATCATCACCTTCTGGCTCAACTCCGACAAAGCCAACGAAAACGGAACGTGGGCGAAGGTAACGCCCTTCTTCATTCCGATGCTGATGGCGAACGCGGCGACGGCGCACATTTCGATGGCTTACGGTTTTCAAGGGCCCTTCTTCGCTGCTGCGAGCGCCTGCGCGAGCGGCAACGACGCCATCGCGACCGCGTTTAACCTCATCACGCACGGCGATGCGATCGCGATGATCGCCGGCGGGAGCGAGGCGACGGTATCGCCGCTGGCCATCGGCGGGTTCTGCTCGATGCGAGCGATGTCGACCCGCAACGACGATCCCGCTCGAGCGAGCCGCCCGTTCGATCGTGAGCGCGACGGATTCGTCCTGGCCGAGGGCGCGGGGATCCTGGTGCTCGAGGAGTACGAACACGCCCTGGCTCGCGGAGCGAAGATCTATTGCGAGCTGCTCGGGTACGGCCAGTCGGCCGACGCCTACGATCTCGTCGCGCCGGATCCCGAGGGCCGGGGCGTCCGCTTGGCCTTCGCGCGCGCCTTTAAGGGCGCCGGCATCGGCCCCGAGGACGTGGACTATATCAACGCACACGGAACCTCGACGCCGGTGGGCGATCCCGCCGAGTCCAGGGCAATTGAAAAGGCCTTCGGCGAGTACGCGACCCGAATCGGCGTCAGTTCGACCAAATCGATGCACGGACACGCGCTGGGCGCTGCCGGCGGCATTGAAGGCGTCGCGACGGCGCTTGCCGTGTACCACGACATCATGCCTCCGACGATCAACTACGAGTTCCCCGATCCCGAGTGCAGACTCGACTACGTGCCCAACGTCGCGCGCCATGCGCCAATCCGCGTTGCGCTTTCCAACTCGTTCGGCTTCGGTGGCCATAACAGCGTCATCGTCCTCGGCAAGGTTCGTCAGCCTACAGGCTCCTAGCGTGAGCGGCGAAGCGTACCGGCGCCGGCTGCGCGCCCTGCTCCGTCTTGCAGGCATTCGGAAGCGCGACGAATTAAGCGTATTCGAAATGGCCTTCGTTCATCAGAGCTATGCAAAAGAGCGAGGCGGCAGGTCGAGCGACCGGATGGAATTTCTTGGCGACTCCGTTCTGGGTTGCATCACCGCCGGTTGGCTCTTCGAGCAATTTGCGCAGGAGTCCGAAGGACTGCTGACGTTGCGTAAAGCCGCGATCGTCAACGACGTGCAGCTCGCCCGAACCGCGCGCCGGCTGGGGTTTTCAGAGCTGACGCTGCTCGGCGCCGGAATGCGGGCGGCCGGCGGGAGCGACAACACGTCGGTACTGGCCGACGCCTTCGAAGCCTTCGTCGGTGCAATCTACCTTAGCTATGGGCTCGAAAAGGCGCGTGCGTTCGTCATCAAACAGCACGTCGACCAGTTGGACCACGGCACGGCCGCGTTGCTCGATGCCAAGACGCGCTTACAGCACTACGCCCAGGAACGTTTGGCGGCCACGCCGGTCTACCGGGAGACCAGTCGCGGCACGCCGCAACGCCCGGCATTCTATTCCCGCGTCAGCGTCAAGGGCAAGGTGTTGGGCAAAGGGAGCGGGCCCTCGAAGAAGGCCGCGCAACAAGCGGCGGCCGAGGCCGCATTGCTCTCGCTCACTCCGGCAAGCGACGAAGACTTGCAACGCGCGGTCGGGACGTGAAACTCAAAAAAATTCGATCCTTCGGCTTCAAGACGTTTGCCGAGCCGACGGCGCTAGAGTTCGGCGACGGCGTCACGGCGATCGTCGGTCCCAACGGTTCCGGGAAGTCTAACCTCGTGGATGCGTTCCGTTGGGTGCTCGGGGAGACGTCGACCAAGAGCATCCGATCGGGACGGCTCGAAGACGTGATCTTCGCAGGGAACGAAAGCCGCAAGCCGCTCGGCTTGGCCGAAGTCGCGATTCTCTTCGACAACTCCGACGGCGCGTTGCCGATCGACTTCAACGAGGTCGAAATAACCCGGCGCGCCTACCGCGTGGGTGAAAGCGAATATTTTATCAACCGCAGTCAGGTTCGCTTGCGCGACGTTCTCGATTTGGTGATGGGCACCGGCCTCGGACCGGGTTCGTACGCCATCGTTTCGCAAGGACAGATCGACGCAATCCTCGTCAGTAAACCGGCCGAGCGGCGCTCGCTCTTTGAAGAGACTGCCGGCATCGGCAAGTTTCTGGCCCGCAAACACGAGTCGCTGCGTCGCTTGGAACGGACCGAGCAGAACGCGATTCGCATCAGCGATCTGATCGCGGAGTTGGAACGGCGCATTCCGGAGTTGGAGAGCCAACTGCGCCGGGCCAGGCGCTACCGCCGCATCAGCGCGCGGTTACGCGACTTAGAGATCCTCGGCTATTTGCGAGCCGGCGCATCGCGCCGTGCCGAGCGAGTCGCGTTACGAGAAGAACTCGAGCGTGGTGAAGAGCAACGCGCGGTGGCCGCCGCAAAGGCTGCTACGCTCGGCGCGGAAGTCGCCCGGCTGCGGACCCAGCTCTATCGGTGCGAGCTGCAGCTCGAAGAGCTGCGCTCGCAGTCGCAAAGCGAGCGCAACAACGTCGCCCGCATCGAGGCGGAATATGCCGCCGCGCTCGCCCGGCGTGAGGCGCTGGAGCGGCAATCGACGCAAACGTCCGAGGATGCCGCGCGTGTGCTCGGAGAGCGCGCGTTGCTGGTTACGGCGATGGACGAGCTGGAAACACGGCTCGCGCCGCTCTTGCAAGCGTTGGAAGTGGCGCGCGAGCGCGAGCTCGAGGCGCAAGCGACGCTCGCGCAGGCTCGCGCAAAACTCGAGAACGTCTTTACCGAGCTGCGCGGAGTTGAGGCCGAGGCAACGGAGCTGGCAACTCGCAAGGCGGAGCGACGGGTGCAAGCGCAGACGCTTCGCAGCGAAGCCGAGCGTCTGGAGCGAGAGGAGCAAAGCGCCCGCGAACGCGCGGAGCAGCTCGAAATTGTCGCCGGTGCGGCGGCGCACCGTCACGGCGAATGCCGCCGCCAAATCGCGGCCCTCGAAGAGGAGCTGCTGGACGCACGCGGACGCGCGGAGAACGCGGACGTCCAGGCTTCGGCCGCCCAAGAAGCCGTCGTGGCGGCGCTCGGCGTTCATCGCGATCAAACGGGCGACGTCGCCGCCGCGCAATCGCGCCTGCACACGATCGAAGAACTGGAAAACTCGCTCGAAGGGCACGTCCCCGGAACGCGCGCCGTCGTCGAAGCGCGGCAGCGCGGCGAGTTGCGCGGCATCGAGGATATCGTTTCGAATCTCATCACGACACAAGAGCGCTACGCTCGCGCGATGGACGTTGCCTTCGGCGCGCGTCTCTCCAACGTGGTTACGACCACTTCGGAAGATGCGGAACGGTGTGTTGAGTTTCTCAATCGTAAAGAAGCCGGCCGCGCTACGTTTTTGCCGCTCGATACGCTCTCCGATCGGCAAGGTCGAAATCTCGACCCCGCGCTGGGCGCGGTGCCGGGAGTTCTCGGCTACGCGCACACGCTGATACAAACGGCAGCGCGCTATACCGGAATCGTTAACTTCTTGGTCGGAAACGTCTTGATTGTCGACCAGCTCGAAACCGGGATCGAGTTGGTTCGCGGGCGCGGCGTGCGCGACACGATCGTGACCTTGAGCGGCGAGCAGCTCACCGGGGGCGGTGCAATTACCGGTGGCCGGTTTGCTCGCGAACGCTCGATCCTCTCCCGCCGGTTTCTGGCTGCAAGCCTTCGCGAATCGCTGGCCGGCATGCGGCTGCGGCTCGACGAGGCCGAGCAGGCGCTGCGAGTCGCTCAAGCCCGCGCGCACGCTGCCATTGGAGATCGCGACGCGGCGCGCGAGCAGCAGGCGCGCGCGGAATCGCAGCTCGTCGGCTTGCGCGCGCAGATCGCGGCACGCAACGACGAGGTCGAGCGTACGCAGGCCGAACTCGCGACGGCACGCGCCGCAACGGCGTCGCTTCGCGAAGCGGCCGCACGGTCTCGAGAGCTGGAGCGCGGATTCGAGCGGAGCGACCCGGAAGCGCAGAAAAGCGACGACGAGCGGCTGCGGTTGGAAAACGAGTTGGTACGTGTCCGCGAGGGGATTGCGGCCGCACAGACCGCGCAGACCGCGGCGAGCGGGCATGCCGCCGCACTGCGCGAGCAAACCGGCGCACTGGGGGCCGAACGGGATGCCGCCAATGCGAGGCTCGGCATGCTCGATCAGGATCGCGCCCGCGCCGGTTCGGCGCGCGAACGCATGTTGGCGGAGATTGCGTCGCTGATGGAAGAGACTCGCGGCGCGCACGCGCATCTCGAAGGGTTGCGGCGCGGCGTGGTTTCGCTCGACGGGCGTCTCGAAGCGGCGCGCAAAGAACGTGAAGAGATCGTAACGGGACAGGCTCGCGTCGAATCGGAGCTGCGGCTGGCCGAACAGGAAGAGCGCGACGCCGCCGCAGGCGGCGAGCGTCACCGGACGCGCCTGGCGCAGATCGAAGCCGAGCTGGGCATGCTGGTTTCTCAGTTTGCGCAGCACCCGGCCACGAATGAAGAGTGTGCCGATGTCGAGAGCCGCTACCGAGACGAGACCGATTCGGTCGTCGACGAGCTTCCACGACTGCGCGACGATCTCGCACGGCTGGAGTCAAACGTCAACCTCAACGCGGAGGCCGAGCGCGACGACGTCGCGCAACGCGAGCAGTTCCTGCGCGTGCAGCTCGAGGATCTCGCAAAAGCCAGGGCGACGCTGCTCGAGTCGATCGCGGAGATCGAACGGGAGAGCCAAGCGCAGTTTAATGCGACGTTCGAGCGGGTTGCCGCCGCGTTCTCGACGATGTACGGACGGCTCTTTGCCGGCGGCCAGGCAAAAATGTGGCAGACGGAGCC
>JABCZE010000155.1 GCA_013289785.1 Vulcanimicrobiota bacterium
TCGTGTTGTTGGATCCGGACGTTTCCGGTCGCCGATGCGGGCGCGCTCACGGCGAGTACGAAGGCGACGACGATTAACCCCACTGGCCTCATGCTTGCATCCTTTCGTGGCGCGCAGGAACTTTAAATATACCACGTCTGGCGCAAAGGGCCGTATCCCAAAAACGCAGCGGGTTAAATTAAAGTGAAAAGGCGCTCCTTCGCGGCGCTGCGAAGCTTTCTTCGTGCCCGATGAAATTGAAGTCGAGACTAAAGATCTCCAAGAGAGCATCCAGGACCTAAATGACGAGCGAGCCGAGCGTCAGAATGCGGAAAAGGAGGGGGCCTGGGTCCGGTTCATCGGCCTGTCGACGGCGATTCTCGCAGTCGTTGCCGCGATCGCCGCACTGCAGTCGAGCAATCTGGTCAACGAAGCGCTGCTCCACCAGATCAAAGCGTCGGACACGTGGGCCGAATACCAAGCGGACCGGCAGAAGGATCACGTTTATACGATCGCGCTCAACGGCTTGCTCGACGCCGCTGCGGTGACGCCGCCGACGAAAGCGGCGGCCGCACGGGCCGCGGAGTACCGCGCAAAGATCGGTGACGAATCGCGTAAGGAGACCGCGCTGTCTGATTCGGCGAAAGACCTGGAGCGAGAAACTGAGGACGAGATGCGCAAGCATCACGCGTTCGAGTATTCCGTGGCCCTACTCCAGGTTGCCATCGCAGTCGGAGCCGTTTCAGCGTTGACCCGAGTCAAGCCGATCTGGTACCTCAGCCTGCTGATCGGCGCAGCCGGCAGCGTCTTTTGCTTCCTCGGCTTCGTGCATTAGAAGCTGCGTACCGGCGCACGGCGCGCCGGTACGCGACCGGGAGCCTTACTTGATCAGAGCGATCCCCTGGCTTTCCTCGGGACGGTTGTCGGCCGGCGAGGAACTTATCATTTTCCCTTTTTCGCTATAGATGACAACGTCGACGTTGAACGTCGAACCCGATGCGACGGTATTATTAACGGCAAAGATCAGCTTACCGGAAGCCGAGACTGCGATGCCGGTGTCGCTTCCCGAGTAGGCGAACTGCTCGCGCCTTTTAAAGCCCGGAATCGTGTAACTGGAGATGGTCCCCTTCGCCCCAGTGCCTTCGTCGCAGACCCAGAGAGTTTTGCCGTTTGCGTCGGCGGTGATTCCGCCGCCGACGGAGCCGGTAATCGTTTTGATGGGTGCGAAGCTCGAGCCGTGCAGTTCGTCAACCTCGAGGTTTCCGGACTTGCCCTGCCCCGACACATACACGTCGCCCGACTTGTCCAACGCGAGGTAACTTATGCTTGACATACTGGCGTCGGTGTAGGTTGCCGTCGGTTTCGTAGATCCGCGGCTGTACTCGCTGATGGTGTTTGACGGCGAGTTGGTGGCCCAAACATCGTCCTTCGCGTCGATCGCGATTCCGGTCGGTGCTCCGGTTAGACCGGTCAGCGTGGCAGTCAGCACCCATGATTTGTTGTACTCGAGAATTTGACTCGAGCTGGCGCTGGTGATTTGACCCACAAACCAGGCCTTTTCCGGTCCCGCGTCGACGTGTCCGGCCCCGTCATCAAACGGGAATGGATAGTAATACGTGCAACCCGGTGGTTCGTACGAAACATACCATGTGTTCGTGTAAAAATCGTAAGTCACGATTTTTTCACAACCGCCCACACCATAGCCGGCCCCCCCGATTCTCTCGTCCGGTCGAACGCCTGACGCGGCGGGAGCGAGCCGCGTAGCGGAGGTTGCGCCTTGCTGCGTGAGCGTCGCGATCGGCGACGTGGCGCCGCTGCATGCTGCGAAAAACGACGCGATGATGCAAGCTCCAATTACACGGAAGAAGTAGTTCATGAGGTCCCTTTCTGAGAGGACGCGCGAGGGGCAAAACGCCGCCTCGAGCATCGTTGCTCTCAACTGAAAACCGCTAAATCGGGTCGCTTGCGACACCCCTGCCAAGCCCCCGACAGCCAATCTTGCTCGGTTGGGATATTAACGTACGATTAACGTCGCTCCCCACCTGCAGCCAACCGGCTCCCAGCAAGCCGGAGTCGGCTGCCGCCTGGCGGGGAAGGGGCAGGCCGGAGGGCGGCGCATTGCTTAGAGCATGCAGCAACGCTCGTGGATCGGACCCGTGGCCGTTATCGGGATCGTCGTAGTCATCGCGCTCTTCGTGGGGAGCGCCTACAACTCGCTGGTGACGCTCGGACAAGCCGTCGACGCGCAATGGGGGCAAGTCGAGAACGTCTACCAGCGGCGCGCGGACCTGATTCCAAATCTCGTCGCGACCGTCAAAGGCGCGGCGAACTTTGAATCGAGCACGTACGAGGCGGTGGCGAAGGCGCGCGCGAGCGTCGGGCAGATTTCACCCGCGGTCGTGCAAAACGCCGTCAACAACCCGCAGGACTTCGCGAAATATGCCGCGGCGCAAGACCAGCTCGGCTCGGCGCTCTCGCGCTTGCTGGCGGTCGTGGAAAACTATCCGCAGCTGAAAGCGACGGAGAACTTCCAAACGTTGCAAGCGCAGCTCGAGGGCACCGAAAACCGCATCGCCTTCGAGCGCCGGAAGTACAACGACGTCGCCCAGGCATTCAATACGCGGCGCGACACGATTCCGACGGTCTTTTTCGCGGGGCTCTTCGGCAGCAAGTTCAACGAGAAGCCGTACTTCAAAGCGCAAGCCGGTGCCGAACAGGCACCGGCCGTGAACTTCAGCCCGTGACCAAGGCGCAGCAGGCGACGATCTCGGCGGCGATTGCGACGGCCGAAGACGGCACCACCGGACGGATTGCGGTTCGCGAGATTCCCGATCGCAGCGTCGATGCATTCGAGCGGGCCAAGCGGGAGTTTGGTCGCGTCGGTTTACATCGGCACGAACCGGCCAACGCGGCGCTGATCTTGATCGCGCCGAAAGCCCGCATGTTCGCGATTATCGGCGATCGCGCGTTGCACGAGCGAGTCGGCGATGCTTTCTGGGACGATCTGGTGAAGGAGAGCCAGCCGTTTTTCGCGCGCGGCGATAACGAAGCCGGCATTCTCTATGCCGTCGCGCGTCTGGGCGAGGCGCTGCACGCGCATTTTGCGGAGTCCGTCACAAACTCCGCGTGAAGCGAGGAGGCGGCTGAACTGCGAACGAACGCCCTAAGCCCGCCGATCCCGTTTGGAGGCACACAATGAGGATTTTAGGTCTTAGCCGCTATGCGTTGAGTTGCTGCCTGGCTGCGGCGATGCTCGCTGGATGCGGCGGCCGTGCCGGCGACGGCGTCATGCCGCTCACCGCCGGCGCCAGCGCTCCCGCGTACCACAAATTTCCCTATCATAAAACGTTTAACTACGCTGGCCGTGCGCAGGATTTCAAGGTGCCCGCGGGCGTGAGGCTTCTCCAAGTCGTTGCTCTCGGCGCTCATGGAGGGGGAATCCCCCAGATCCGTGGCGGGCGCGTGAGCGCCATGATCCCGGTAACTCCGGGAGAGGTGCTGGAAGTGTACGTTGGCGGTAACGCTTCCGAGGCGACCGGCGGCTTTAACGGCGGCGCGGATGGCGGCACAGGATACGAAGGCGGTCACCCAGGGTATGGCGGCGGGGGCGCTTCCGACATTCGGCAGCACGGCGCTTCGTTGGACGACCGGATCTTGGTATCCGGAGGCGGCGCAGGGCAGGGCGGCGGACAAGGCCGTTATACCAGAGGCGGCGTTGGCGGAAAGGGAGGCGGCCTGACGGGCGGCACCGGTGGAAACGGCGGAAGTAATTACAGTAGTAGTGGCAGCTACGAGGGCGGTGGCGGAGGCGAAGGCGGAACGCAGTATGACGGCGGACCGGGTGGTGTCGGTAGCAACTGCTACGGCAGTTACCCAAGTGGCGCTAAGGGTACGCTCGGCGCCGGCGGCGTCGGCGGACTCGGCGGGGGCTATTACGACAATCCCGGCGGCGGTGGTGGCGGCGGCGGCTACTACGGTGGCGGAGGCGGTGGCGGCGGTTCGTCGTATGGAAGCCGCTGCGACGGTGCCGGTGGCGGCGGCGGTGGAGGTTCTTCTTATGCCGAGCGCAGGGCCGAAGGTGTGCATATGTGGCAAGCCTGGAAACAGTCTGCGGGTAACGGTCTCGTCGTTCTTAGCTGGAGATAAAAGGATTCTCTGCGCACCGCAAGTCGAGAAGCCGTTCAAACAGAGCGGCTTTTTCGTTTCCCGCGTGACGGTGCAACGCGCGCTCTGCGCGCTCGTGTTGGCGGCGCTTCCGGTGGCGTCGTTCGCGCAGGGTTTCGCGATTCCGCCGGAACCCGACCACTTCGTGACCGACAACGCCGGAGCGCTCTCGGAGAACGTCCGCGCCTCGATCGACAGCGAACTGCAAGCCTACCAACACGCGACGGGGCACCAGGTGATCGTGTGGATCGGCCGGAGCACCGGCGGCGTGCCGTTGGAAACCTGGACTGGCGAAACGGCCGCTAAGTGGAAGGTCGGGCGCCGCGGGCACGACGATGGTGCGGTGCTCTTTCTTTTCATGCACGATCGCAAGATTCGCATCGAGGTCGGCTACGGCTTGGAGAGCGCGCTTACCGATGCCGACAGCTACCGCATCATCAACGACGTGATTCGCCCGAAAATGCGCGCGAACGACGTCGACGGCGCGGTGAGCAGCGGGGTGGCCGCGATGCTGACGACGATCACGCCGACCTACGCGGGCGTGACGCCGCCACCTCAGGCCTCGTCGAGCGACGAATCGAGCGGCGCGTTCTACATCATCTTCGGCCTGTTGTTTTTCGGTTTCGGCATGTTCTTCGTCATCATGCGGATCGTGCGCAGCATTCGCTACGGCTACCTGGCGATGCACGAGGGCTCGGCGCAAGCCAACCGCGATATGAAGCGCTCCGCCTTTTGGGGCGGCGGCT
>JABCZE010000156.1 GCA_013289785.1 Vulcanimicrobiota bacterium
TCACGACACCAATCGCCTTTCTCTTGGCCGCCGTCTTGTGTGCCGCGGCGCCGGGCCCGACGGTACCCACGGCCGGGCTGCTCGACCGCATGGCCTCGCTCAACCCCAACCTTCACGCGTTCACCGCGACGCTGCGCGCGCACGTGACCATGAAGTCGTTCCCGTTCCTATCGGCGGACCTGGTCGGCACGTATTACTACAAGCAGCCGGATAAGTATAAGGTCGCCTTCACCAGCGGCGTCCCTCTGGTCGCGCAGCAGTTCGACAAGCTCTACGCGCACATCGAGCCGCCGTCGCGATGGCGCGACCTCTACACCGTAACGATCGTCTCCGACGACGGCACGACGACCACGTTCCGGCTCGTCCCGCACAAGCGCGGAAACGTCGAACACATCGATGCGACCGCCGACGATCGCGCGGCGACGGTCCTAACGCTGCGGTGGAACTACTATAACGGCGGCGACGCCGAGATGACCAATCACTACGGCCACCAGGGCGCCAACCTCGTCGTTGCGTCGCAAACCGGTCACGTGAGCGAGCCGGGCTACGTGGCCGACATCAGCTCGACCATCGACGACTATAAGCTGAACCCCACACTATCTGATGATATCTTCGCAGGCGATTAGCGGCTCCCCAACGGTAGTCTCCCTGATCGACGGATTCAGCCGGCCGATCACTTATCTTCGCATATCCGTTACGGATAAGTGCAACCTGCGCTGCGTCTATTGCATGCCGGAGTCGGGGCTACCGTGGCTTCGGCGCGACGAGATTCTGAGCTATGAGGAGATCGTCGAGATCGTGCGGGCCGCGGCAACCGCCGGCGTGCGAACCATTCGCTTAACCGGCGGCGAGCCGCTGGTGAGGAAAGATTTGAGCGGACTAGTCGCCGCACTCGCGGCGATCCCGGGAATCGAGGACATCGCGCTCTCTACCAACGGACTACTCCTGGAGGAACAGATTGATGGCCTGGCTGCGGCGGGATTGCGTCGCGTCAACCTTTCACTCGATACGTTACGGCCCGATCGGTTTGAAGCCATCGCGCGCCGGCCCGGCTTGGATCTGGTGCTGCGCGGTCTCGACGCGGCAATCCGTGCCGGCCTGACACCAGTAAAGTTGAACTGCGTCGTCATGCGCGGTCAGAACGACGACGAGCTCATCGAGTTCGCGAAGCTGACGAAAGATCGGCCGGTCTTCGTGCGCTTCATCGAAGTCATGCCGGTGCACGAGAATCTCGAACTGCAGCGCGATACGTACGTTTCGTCCGACGAAATTTTGGAACGGATCTCGGCCGGCGGGCAGCTGCAAGCAGTGACGGGACCGCACGGTAACGGTCCCGCGCGATATTTTGCCTTTCCCGGCGCGATGGGCGCGGTGGGCGTGATCAGCCCGCTCTCGCACGACTATTGCGAAACCTGCAACCGCGTGCGCCTGACGGCCGATGGCCGTCTGCGGCTCTGTCTTTTTGGCGACTACGCACTCGATCTGCGAACCCCGTTGCGGGCCGGCGCGAGTACCGACGAGCTTGCCGGCCTTTTGCGCTCGGCGATGCTGATCAAGCCCGCGCGCCATCACCTTCGCCTCGGCGAGACCTCCTCGCGAATGCGGGCCTTCTCGGAGATCGGCGGTTGAGGTTAACCCCGACCGTCACAATGGGCGAGGTTTCGCCGTTGTCGAGGGTAGAGGAGACATGGCAAGCTCCGGAATGAGAAGCACGTTGGAAACATCGGTTGCGATGGATCGAACCGCGATCGCGCAAAGACGAACCGAAGTATTAGTGCTCGAGCACCAAACCAAGCTCGCGCGCTACCTTCGCCGCATGGTTGGCGACGCCGAGGTCGCGCTCGATCTGACCCAGGACGTGTTTCTCTCCGCGTATCGCACGTTGCAGGCCGATCCGGCCCGGGAGCTGCGCGTGGGCTGGCTTTATCGTGCCGCAACCAACGCCGCGATCTCCTTCATGCGACGCCGAAAGATCCTGCACGTGCTTCCGCTCGATCGCGACCTCGATCGCAATGCGTGGCGGGTCGACGAGCACGGCGCTGAATCGGTCGATTTGCAGGCGGCGCTGGCGCGTTTGCCGGTAGAACAGACGGCAGCGCTGCTCATGACGAGCTACGCCGGATATTCCTCGTCGGAGGCCGCGCAAATTCTCGGCACCAGTGCGGACGCCGTTCGGCAGCGGGTCTGCCGCGCGATGAAAACGTTGCGCCACGTAATGAATGAGGATTCGAACTCGTGAAAGTTGCTTCAAACTGCGCTGCGGCCGAGATCCTGGCCGGCGCGATCGCTCTCGGCGAGGCCGGTGACGAGCAGCGCCTTGCCTATCGGGAACATCTTTCGACGTGCCGCCACTGCCTCGTGGCAATCGGCGGCGAACGCGAGATCGAGCGGGTCATCGGTATCGTCGCCCAAGCTCGCGATCAAGAGCGCTGGCAACCCGACCTGCGCCGAGCCCGGGCGCGCGTTCCGAGCCACAGCTACGCGTGGAAATGGGGCGCAGGTTTGGCGACCGCAGCTGTTTTCGTCGTTGCGCTCGTTGCGACGCAGCGGCATGCTCCGGTGGTCGTGCATAGCGTGGCAACGCAGGACCTGGGATCGGTCGCGGCGCTTAGCACGCAGACGTTCCCGCAGCGCGAGGGTCGCGCGGAGTCGCTGGCGTTTACCGGCGCGCAAGCCGCGCGCTCAACGCTAACCTTCGAAGTACGGCTCGATGCACGGGGTAAGCCGGCGCGATGCACGGTGATCAAGCACTCCAGCCGGGCATCGCTCGATGCGGCCGTCTGCAATGCGGTGATGCGCGCGCACTAGCCTTTCCCCGGCGTCCCGGGGGAAGCCCGAGGCGCGACCGAAGTCGGCCCCATGCCGGAAAAGCCGTTCATCTATCGCTTTTCAGCCGACCTGCGCCTCGAGGATCATGCCGGCTTAGCCGCGGCGGCTTCGCGAGGCGGCGTTCTTCCAATAATCGTGATCGACGACGCGCTCGCGTCGCGCTTGAAAGCCTCGCCGCGCCGGGCCGCGTTCTTTTGTTCTGCAGTTGCCGCGCTCGCCTCGGAGCTGAAGGAGATGGGAAGCCGGCTGCTGGTTCGACGCGGACCGGCGGCAAAGACCATCGCCGAACTCGCGCGTGCAACCGGCGCGGACGGAGCGGCCTGGAGCGCTTCGTACGACGCGCAAGGAATCCGGGACGACCGGCGACTGCAGTCCGCGCTGGAAGAGGCCGGCCTTACCGCGCTTCTCGTGCACGACGCTCCCGTCATTCCGCCTGAGGAGGGCGCCGCGGCGCGCGGTGCCGACGGCGCCGGCTACCGCGCGTTCGCGCCGTACTTCGAGCGCTGGTGGAAGCTTGGAATCGCTTCATATGAGAACCCGCTCTTGCTGCGATTCATCGCGAGCGAAGCGGGCGACGAAGCATTGCCGAATCCGCGCGAGTTCGGATCCGGCGAAGATGGCTGCGTGGCGAGCCCGCAAGCGGCGCGGATACTCTTAGAGCGGTTCCTGGAGGATCGCGCCGCGCAGTACGGCGCTGCCAGCGCGATTCCGTCCGAGAACGGAACGTCGCAACTCGCCGCGCACATATCGTTTGGAACGATCTCGGCGCGCACGATCGCACGCAGCGTGCGCGAACGGTTCGGCGATCCGTTTTCCCTGGCCGAGGAGCGAGTTTCGCTCAGACTCTTTCTGCGCGCGCTCGCGCGCCGCGATTTCTTCTTGCAGCTTTCATGGTTCTATCCCGACGCGACCGAGGCGGCGCTGCAAGAGAAGATGACGGGATTTGCGCTGGCGCAAGACCATCCGGCACTCGACGCATGGCGCGCCGGCAAAACCGGCTATCCGCTCGTCGACGCTGGAATCCGCCAGCTGCATCAAACGGGGTGGATGCACCCGCACGTACGCGCGGTGGTAGCCTCGCTCTTGTGCTTCGATCTATCGGTGGACTGGCGCGTGGGCCGCGAAGAGTGGAATCGCTGGCTCGTCGAGGACGATCCGGCAGTTGCTACGGGCAACTGGCAATGGATCGCGGGGGTCGGCGCCGACATGGCGCAGTTTCCAAGAATTTATAATCCTGAACGGCAACGGCGGCGATTCGATCCCGACGGTACGTACGTCCGGCGTTGGATCCCCGAGTTGCGCCACATCCCGCGCGAAGCGTGGCATGGCCGCGCGGACGATTCACTTCAGTTGTCGCTGTCGCTCTTCGAGCGGGATGCCTACCCGCAACCGGTCGTCGACCACGCCGTTGCCGCGCGGGCGTTTCTCACGCGCTATCGCGCGTTCGTATCGCCGTGAGGCATGCGCTCGTCCAGCCAACTCGTCACGACCGGAATGCGGACGTCGTCGCCGTTCCACGTCTTGATGCCGTAGTAGACGCTCGCGACTAAGAAGAGCGGGAGGAGAAAGGGCACGAGCACGCCGGCGGAGATTCCGAGGAAGGGTACTTCCGCGACGAGCGAGAGGAGCGCCCAAAAACCAAAGAAGGCGACGTTGAATCCGAGTGCCTGAAAGGCTTGGCGGCGCAAACTCCGGGATTGCTTGCGATCCAAGAGCGCGATGAGCGCGAGCGGCCAGAGCGGGTAACCGAGCGCGACCAAGGCCCGCGACTCCGCAGAATCCGAGGGTGCGACGATGGTAGCCGGGCCGCGCACGCTCGCCGGAGCTGGGCGTGGCGGAACCTGCCCTGGAATTTGCTGGCGAGTTGCCGTGGCCGCCTCGACCTTCGCGGCGAGACGACAACTGGGGCAGCCGCCGCGTTCGTCGCGGCAGGTGGCGCAGATCGATTTTCCGCACTCGGCGCACGGCGCAACCGACGGAACGTTGGAGTGGAAGTAACAGTCCATGTAAGTCGTGCGATCCTCCTGGGTCATGCATC
>JABCZE010000157.1 GCA_013289785.1 Vulcanimicrobiota bacterium
CGAACGCCACCGTGCCGAAGGCGAAGATCCGCGCCTCGCCGCGATCAACGGGTTGACCCAGATCGGCGTGGCGACGATCGTGATCACGCTCGTCATCGTCGTCGTCTTTGCGCCGATCTCGTTCTTGCCCGGTTCGGTCGGCCTGTTCTTGCGTGAGTTCGGCCTGGTCGTCACGGTCGCAACCCTGACCTCGCTCTTCGTTTCGTTTGCGGTCACGCCGGCGCTGGCCGGACGCTGGGCACTCTACTCGAGGTGGAAACCGTGGCGGATCGTCGACCGGTTCGGCCACGGGTTCGATCGCGTGCGCGGCTGGTACACGCAGCGCGCGCTGCCGTGGGGTCTTGAAAATCGCGCGCTGGTCGTATGGATTGCGTTCGGCAGCCTCGTACTGGCATTGCTGCTCATTCCACTGGGGATCGTCGGCTTCGAGTACATGCCGCCGGTCGACCGCGGCGAGATCTTCGTGAACATCGGCTTTCCTACCGGAACCCCGCTGACGACCACGCAGCAAGCCGTCCTGCGCGCGGAGGGGCTGGTCGACCGCGTCGCCGACCTGCAATCGGAGACATCGATTGCCGGTGCCTATCAGGGCGAGGTGAGCGGCTATATCAACAACGGCGCCATCGGTCAGATTCATCTGTTTTTGAAAGATAGCCGCTCGCGCTCGACCTCCTATTGGGTTGAGAACTTGCGCTCGAGGATCGGCCGGCTCTTGCCCGGTGCCAACGTCGTCGCGGTGCCGGCAACCGATCCGTCGGGCGGCATCGCGCAACCGATTTCGTACGTCGTCTCCAGTTTGACGGCCGATCCGGGGCCCAGCGCCGATCGCGCGTACGCCGCCCTCGCCGCAACGCCCGGCGCGGTTGACGCAACGACGTCGGGGAGCGCCGACGCGCCCCAGGTCGAAGTGGAGTTCGAACGCGGAAATGCGCGCGCGCTCGACGCCAGCATCGGCACGGCGTCGACGGCCGTACGCGCCGCGTTCGGCGGCGATACCGCCACGCAGTTCACCGGGCCGCAGGGCCTCAAAGACGTGCAGGTGATCTATCCCGAGAGCGATCTGGTCTCGCTGGGCGCGATTGCCGCGATTCCGATTCGCGCGAACAACGGCTCGATCGTCCGCGTCGGCGACATCACAAAGCTCGTCATGTCGCCCGCGCCGCCGATGATCATGCGAATCAACCGGCGCAACGTCGTGCTGATCGGAGCCAACATCGCTCCGGGCGCGATTCTGTCGAACGTGCAGCGAAGTTTCGAACGGCGCCTGCGCGCGCTCGATCTTCCCAAGAATATCACGGTCGCGCCGGTCGCCGGCGGCAATCAGCAGAACGTCGCGGATACGGTTACCGAGATGGGGATCTCGCTGCTGCTCTCGATCCTGCTGGTCTACCTGTTGATGGTGGCGCTCTACAACGGTTACGTGACGCCGTTCATCATCATGTTCACGGTGCCGGTCGCGGTCGTCGGCGCGCTGGGCGCCCTGGCGCTGACGCACCAGACGGTGAACCTGTTCTCGATGATCGGCGCGATCTTGCTCGTCGGGCTGGTGGCGAAAAACGGAATCCTGCTCGTCGATTTTGCCAACCAACTGCGAGAACGAGGAATGAGCCGGCTGGAAGCGATCGAGGAGAGCGCGCACGCAAGATTCCGCCCGATCGTGATGACGACCGTCGCGATGATCGCCGGCATGCTGCCGCTCGCGCTGGCGCTCGATCCCGGCTCGCAGGCCGAGCGGCCGCTCGGAATCGTGGTGATCGGCGGATTGTCGAGTTCCTTGATTCTCACGTTGATCTTGATTCCGATTATGTATCTACGCTTCGCGCCGCAGCATTTCCGCGCGCCGTCGCTCGACGGCGAAGCGGATCCCAACCAGATCGAGCTGCCGATCGCACCCGCCGAGCAGAGGTAGTTGTGATGGACCGCTGGCCTTCACTGAAGTACGACGAATGGAAGGATACGCTGGCAACGCTGCATCTGTGGACGCAGATCGTCGGCAAAATTCGCCTGCGGCTCGAGCCGATGCTCAACCATTGGTGGAACGTTACGCTCTACGTCACGCCGCGCGGTTTGACCACCTCGGCGATGCCGTATAGCGGCGGCCGGTGGCTGGCGATCGACTTCGACTTTCTCGGGCATCGCTTGGAGATCGCGGGCTGCGACGACGAACGCGACGGCTTCGCGCTCGAGCCGATGTCCGTCTCGGAGTTCTATCGCCTAATCATGGAAAAACTCAAAGCGCTCGGCTTCGACGTTCGAATCAACACGATGCCCAACGAAATCGCCGGCGCCGTGCGCTTTGACGAGGATACGGTACACGCGTCGTACGACAAGGCGTACGTCGAGCGGTTCTTCCGCGCGCTGCTGCAGGCCGATCGCCTCTGCAAGGAGTTTCGCGCACCGTTTCTCGGCAAGGCCAGTCCGGTGCACTTTTTTTGGGGCAGCTTCGATTTGGCGGTCACGCGCTTCTCCGGGCGCCCGGCGCCGCCGCATCCCGGCGGCATTCCGAACATGCCCGACTGGGTTACGCGCGAAGCCTACAATCGCGAGGAACAAAGTGTCGGCTTTTGGCCGGGTGGCCCCGGCGCGGAAGCGGCATTCTACGCCTATGCCTATCCCGAGCCGCCGGGCTTCGCGCAAGCGGACGTCGCGCCGCCGGGATTTTGGACGGATCAGCTGAGGGAGTTTCTGCTGCCGTACGAGAGCGTGCGCACGTCGGCGGATCCCGATCGCACGGTGCTCGACTTCTTTAACTCGACATATGACGCGGCCGCAAACCTCGCCAAATGGGATCGGGCCTCGTTGGAGCGGGTCTAGTAAGAGCAGAATCGCGGCGCCCAGCGGGCGCCGCGATTCCTTGACTCGTTTGGGGTAAGTTTAGAACGCCGCGTTCGGCGACTCTGCAACGCCGAGCGGCGACGTGATGCCGTTGCTGGCGCCGAGCGTGTCCAACAGCTCGCCCGTTGGGTAACGGTAGACCGTCACCGTGTTCGAACCGGTGTTGGCACTGAAGAGCAGATCTTCTTTGCGATTGAGCGAGTCGCGAAATGGCCCGCTGACACTGGTGACGATCGGCGTCGCGGTGGTGTACGGCGGCGCGATGACGTCGATCGAGTTATCATCGTCGGCGATGAGGTTGCCTTTCTTATCGATGACCAGGCCGCCCGGGAGGACGGTGGTCACGCTCAGGGGCGTCGGCTGGCTCGAGCCATTCTTGAACTCTACGAAGGCTCCGCCGTGGGAGTAATAGGAGACGAAGATATCGCCGTGATGGTCGACGGCAACGCCCTGCGGCCCGCTGCTAATGGGGTATTGGGCCGACATCGTGTTGCTGCATTGCGGGAACTTGTCGATGTATCCGGGGTTCTGGTCAACATAAAAGTCGACGATATATACATTGTCGTTCTTGTCGGTGGTCACGTTGGTCGGGTCGAGAATCCCGGAATTATAGGTACAAATCGGCGAAGAGCCTCCGGGGGCGTACTCCGTAACGTCAGAAGAGTTGAAGTTCGAAACGTACAGATTGCCGTGATTATCGACCCAGATGCCGTCGGATCCGTTGACGCCGGACGTAATCTCGCCGGCGTACCCATAGCTTCCGTCCCGCAGCGCGAGCACGTCGTTGCCGCCGTTTGAGACGAAAAGGTCTCTTTCGATTTTCGTAAGCGGCGATGCCTTGAAGCCCGCTTGGGCCTTTGCCGGTCCCGCGAAACGGGCGTAGACGCCCGATCGAAGCGCCGGGCCGGGGAATGCGTTTCCGCCGGCTTGGGGCACGCCCACGCCGGCGTTTTGTGACGCTCCGCTGCAGGCGGCGAGCATGCCGGCGGCCCAGAGCACCCCGAGAGCCGGCACGAAGCGCCGGCCTATCGTGGAAATGGACATGGTCTTCTCCTTAATAAAAGTTTTTTGGTTTTAGGGTCCCATCGTAGCGCGCCGGCCGTACGAAAACGTTCGGGACCCTACCATGCTCGAGATCAGGAGGTTCGAGCCGTCGGTCGCGATCGTAACCGCGCCCTCTTCGTCGGTGCGATAGACGCGGGCGCCGAAGCGCCGCAGTGTCGCCAAAGTTGACGGCGCAGGATGCCCGAAAAGGTTGTGCCGGCCCACCGAAACGATCGCATAGCGCGGGGCGACGGCGGCAATAAACCGCGGCGACGAGCCATAAGCCGAGCCGTGGTGCCCTACCTTGAGCACGTCGGCCCGAAGGTCAACGCCCTGTTGTAGAAACCGCTCCTCGGATTCGCTGCCGGCGTCGCCGGTGAAGAGCATGCGAAACGCGCCGTATTTTAGGATGAACGCGACGGAGTTGCTGTTGATCGCGTTGCCGCCTTCGATGAACGGAAGCGAAGGCCCGATAAACCGCAGAGCTACGCCGTCGTCGGTGCGCCACTCCATTCCAGCGCGCGGATAGACGATCGGCACGCCTTCGCTCGTAGCCGTCGTAACGGCATCGCGATAGGCATGGCCGGCGTACCGCTGACCGCCGTCGTCGAACTGTGCGACGCGCAGGCGCCGGAGTACGGGCGCGACGCCGCCGGCGTGATCGCCGTGCGGATGCGACAGGATCAGTGCGTCGACCTCATGGATTCCGTTGCGAAGCAGAAACGGCACGACGGTACGCTCGCCCACGCGCTCGGCGACGGAGTCGTTCCCGGGCATGCCGCCGCGCTCGAGTCGCCCGCCGGCATCCACCATCAACGCGTGACCGCGCGGCGTTTGAATCACGATTGCATCGGCTTGCCCAACGTCGAGCACGGTAACGCGCAGCCGCCCATCAACGGCACGTGGCGGCCACAGCACGTATGAGGTTGCCAGAACCAGCGAAGCGATTGCGACGGTGCGCGCGTTC
>JABCZE010000158.1 GCA_013289785.1 Vulcanimicrobiota bacterium
TTACCCTCGGCTGGAGGAACGACGATGCAGATGCAGAGCGGCGGATTGCGCCGGAGCAAAGCCTTCGCGACCGAAGCCGGGGTCAGCGTTTGGACGCTGCACCTCTACGACCGGCTTGGGCTGCTGCGGCCGGCGGCGCTTAGCCCTTCGGGTTACCGTCTCTACGGTGAAGCCGAGTTGGAACGCCTCGAGCACATCCTCGCATTGCGTTTCGTCGGCTTGCGCCTGGACCAGATCAAGGAGCTGCTCGGCGGGCCGGAACAGCCGCTGATCGCGGCGTTGCGCATGCAGCGCGAGGTGATCGCGCGGCAGAAGCAGCGGCTCGAATCGGCGCTTACCCTCATCGAGGAGGCCGAACGCGCGCTCATCGCCGGCGCATCGGCCGACCGTTGGAAAATTCTTCGCACCGTCATGGAGGGCTTCAAAATGCAGAACGACTGGAAGTGGGCCCAAGAGTATTACTCAGAAGCAGCGCGTGAAAAAATCGACGAACGCCGGCGTACTGTGGCGCCGGACGTCGTCGAGCAAGGACAACGCGACTGGACGATTCTTATCGCAGAGGTCGAGGCCGCGGTTTGCGCGGGCATCGAGCCATCGGGGGCGCAGGCGCGAGCACTTGCACACCGTTGGCGTGATTTGGTCGCATCGTTTACGCGGGGTGACGGCGAGGTCGAGCGCGGCTTGAATCGCCTATGGTCGGATCAAACGCACTGGCCGAAGGACTTCAAGCGGCCGTGGAGCGACGCGGCCGATGGATTCATCAAGCAGGCGATGGGCTGCGATGGAAATGGAGCCGTCGATGGGGATTGAACCCATGATCTCGTCATTACCAATGACGTGCTTTACCACTAAGCTACGACGGCGCTCACGCTAGGATTCCCTTGCTGGTACGAGGCTAAGAAAACGGGACCCTCTCATGCGAGAGGATCCCGTTCTGTTTTGACCTGCTAGTTGGTCTCTAGAGCGTTACTTATCCGAAGGAGTGTAGGCAGCGCCATAGAGGCAGCTGACTTCGTATGCGCTCTTCTTGGGCGACCACTTGTTGCTTGCGAGAGAGCCGACGTTGTTCCAGTCGAGTTCACAGTCGGCATTGACCGCGGAGGTGTCGGTTGAGTTGAAACCGAGGCCGTACGGTTCTCCGAAGAGGTCGACCGGCCCGAGGCTGCTACCCTGCACGCCACCAGTGGTGAACGTGTAGATATCACGGGTGCACTCATCGAGCGCGTTGACCGTTTGGGTGCCGCCCTTGGTGCTTACGTAGACGCCGCCCGGACACTGCATCGTGCCCGGATTGAGGATCGAGACGAAGGTCGGGGTGCCGGAGGTCGGGTTCGTGATCTCGGCGACTCCGTAACCGTATTCGCCGGCGGCGTAGCCATAGTAGTCAAACCACAGATTGCCGTTCGCGTCGGCGTCCATGTAGTACGCCTCGCAGATCGGGCTGCAGTCCGCGCCGCCGATGAGCGTCGGCGTCGCCGACGGATCGTTCGACGGCCAGTACAGGAAGCCGCCGCCATCGTAGATTCCGCAGCTCCCGCCGCTGGTGCAGAACTCTTCCTCGAAGAACTCTAGCGAGAGGAATACGTTGTTGCTCGTTTGGGCCGAGTCGTAGCCGTAGCCTTCGTAGAAGCCACAATAGGCGTATCCGGCAGGCACGGTCGTACACTGCCCGCCGTAAGTGCCCTCCAGGCTTCCGCTGCTGCTATACTCTTGAACGCCGCTATAGAAGTCCGGTTCGGTTTCGTCGCACGTGACCCAGACATTCTGGCCGTGATCGACCTTGACCATGTAGGGCTCGTAACACTCGTTGTTCGAGGTTTGGATCGCGCCGACGGTCGCGTTCATCTTCTTGTCTTGCCCAAGGAGATAATCGTAGTCGAGGAGCGAGCTCCACTCCGCAACCCCACCGGCCTTTCTATTGGTGATCGGGTTGAAGAACGGGCGCTTGTGGTGCTCGACGTATTGAATCTGCTTGGACATCATGCTGTGCGACAGCGGATTAGGCATCTTGCCGGCCAGCTCCAGCTTCATCAACTGCAGCGTGGTAAACTTCTTGCCTTTGTGTTGCATGTACAGCTGTTTGGGATGGGCCTCGAAGTGCGGCCGAAGTACGACCGTGTAGTGGCCCGAGGCCGTTGACTGGGCCGCACCCGAAAGCGGGGGAGCAGACCCTTGAGGATTGCTTGAACATCCTGCGAGAAGTGCGGATATGACAACAGCACAGCCCGCCGTAGCTAACGAAAATCGCATGTCGTCGAATTTCTCCTTTGAATAGTGAGAAACGTGGCTCCGCCGTCTCGGTAACAGCGTGCCTGGGGTAGGTTGCCGAGGGTTCGCGGGCGGGCGGGCCCTCCCTGTTAAGGGCTTAACAAAATGAAAAAAAACCGGTTCGCGAGCGATAACAACAGATAAATCTTCGCCGCGTTCGGTCCAAACTCGGGTCCACCAGCGATTTATTTGGATGCGCTAGGGATGGTCGCCAAAACAATCAAGGCGAAAATATAAATCGAGCCTGCACCGGTCTGCTTGCTCAGCTTCCCGGTATCGGCGCGCCCAGTTGCCAGAACAGGAAGGCGTACTCGTCGGTGACGAGCGCCTGCGTTTGCGCTCGAGATGCTCCCAGGGCCCCGTGCCCAGCGTCGTAGTCGACGCGCAAGAGTACCGGCCTTCCGCTCGACGTCGCCGCCTGTAGCCGGGCCGCGAACTTTGCTACGATCCAGGGCGCGACGCGCGGGTCGTTCGCTCCCGTGATTGCGAGAACGGCCGGATACGGGACCCCATCTCGTATATGAATGTATGGGTCGGTCTCGTAGAGCGCTTTAAATCCGACAGGGTCGGTGACGCTTCCAAACTCGGGAATATTTGCCGGACCGCCCTCGGCAAACTCGTCGCGGGTGGGATTCGTATCGCCGACCACGTCGAGCGCCGCCCGGAAAAGCTCGGGGTGCTGCACGATGGCGTTACCGATCGTAACGCCGCCGGCGCTCGTGCCCAAGCCCGCAAGCTTTGCCGGCGTCGTGAATCGGTTATCGATCAGGTACTGCGCGCAACCGACAAAGTCGTCGATCGTGCGCTGCTTGGTGGCGATGTGAGCGGCAAAATGCCAATCCTCTCCAAACTCGCCGCCGCCGCGGGCGTGGCACTCCGCGTAAACTCCGCCCCGTTCGAGCCATGCGAGACGAGTCGGGCTAAACGACGGCGAGATCGAAATCCCGTACGCGCCATAACCGTCCACGAGCGTGGGGTTCTCCCCGTTGCGGGTCAGGCCGGCGCGCATGACGATCGAAAGCGGCACCTCGGTCCCGTCGGCGCTCTTCGCGAAGACTTCGCGAGCGACGATCCCGGAATAATCGACCGGCGACTTCTTTCGAAGCCCTGTGTCGCGAACCGGGGTTGTCGCCGAAGCGCGGTACCACAGCGGCGATTGGGTCCACGATTCCATGTCGAAGGTCACGCCCGGGCGCACCCGATTCGTTGCAATCTCTGAAATCGTACCGGCGAATGGGAGCGCCAGCTCCGTCGTGCTTCCGGGAGTTCCGTCGACGCGGATCGCGAGGCGGCGCAGCTTCGAGATCCCGCCATCGAGATCTTGAAGATACATGCCGTCCGCGGCGAGGCTCAGGCCTTCGATCACGCGCCCGCTTTGGGGGACGGCCACCGGCGCATTTGCCAGCGAGGGGTTAGTTAAGTCGACGGCGAGGATCCGGTGGCGCGGAGCGCCCAAATGCGAGCTCAAGTAGAGCGTATCGTTGACAACTTCAAAATCGGTTACGTCGTCCTCGTAGCCCACGATTTTCTGCCAGAGCCCTTGGCCGTTGGTTGCTTCGGAAGCGGGCACGGCATAAAGCGCGATTTCGTTCTGCACGCCATGGTAGATCGCGGCGACGGCCCACCTCGTTCTGGGCGACACGCTGATCATGGCGGCATCTTCGGGCGCGAACGGAATCCGCGGCGACACACCGTAGCCGAAGACGGCGGGATCGAAATCGGGGCTGCGCCCCAGGACGTGCAAGCGAACGACGCCTTTTGTGTCACGCGCGCTCTGGGGAGCGTCGGGGCCAAGTTCCGGCGTTCGAAAATAATAAAATGAGCGCGAATCGGTAAGCCACTGCGGGCCAAAATAAATAGCGTTTTCGATAACGTCCGATAGTAAGTGTCCGTCCCCCGTATCGACGACGTGCAACGTGGTCTTCTCCGAGCCGCCTTCGGCAATCCCGACCGCTGCGTAGCGTCCGTTTGGCGATACGGAGTAGTAGTCGAACGTGTAGTGCTGCAGGGGCGAGCGGGCAAACGTGCCCGGGTCAAAGACGAGACGTTCGGGGCCGCCGTCAATCCTTCGGCGATAAAGCTTCGCTGTATTCGCTCCCGGCGCTCGCTTCAGGTAGAAATAGAACGAACCGACGACCTGAACCGAGTTCAGGCTCTCGTTCGTGTTATCGAGTTGCGCGATGCGCTTACGAAGCGCCTCTCGACCGGGTAGCGCGTCGAGAATCTGTCGCGTGTAGGCGCTTTGCTCGCGGAAATACGTCGCCAGCCCTGGATCCTTTGGATCTTCAAAGTAGCGGTACGGGTCGGGCACGGTCACCCCGTAATATACGGTATCAACGTTCCGAACGGCGGGCGGGGGCGGTGGTGCGGGAGAGGACACTGCAACGAGCGCGATTACGAGCAAAGCAAGAACGGCTCTGGAGCGGGCGGCGGGAATCGAACCCGCGACTCTTGCTTGGAAGGCAAGGGCATTACCACTATGCAACGCCCGCGGAGACTTGGGCAGGGCTGGATTTGAACCAGCGTAGCGC
>JABCZE010000159.1 GCA_013289785.1 Vulcanimicrobiota bacterium
GTTTGCCGAACTCGGTTTTCCGTACGAGTCGGTATTCACGCAGTACAACTTTTGGCTGCCGCGCGTTCGGGTGGAGGCGGAGTATCACGCGCCTGCGATGATGAGCGATTGGCTGAGAATGCGGACACATATCGAGCGCGTCGGCTCCTCGAGCGTACGCTGGAAAACGGTCCTTTTTAACGAGCGAACCGGCGAGGCCGGCGCGGTGCTGACGTTCGTTGTGGCGGCAATCGATGGCGAGACGAAGAAGAGCCATCCGTTACCCGCGCCAATTCGCTCGGCCTTGCTGGCCTGCGTCGCGCCCTTATCAGCGTGATTGCTTCGGATCGCTCGCGCGTCGCGATGCTGGTCTCACCCAAGACGATCGAGCTGCACGAAGAAGCAGTGCCGGCGGCGCCGCCGGGCGGGATCGTCGTGCGCGTGCGCGCCGCTTTGACCGACGGAACGGACTTGAAGACGTATCGTCGCGGTCATCCAAAAATGCCGCTGCCGACGCGCTTCGGTCACGAGTTCTCCGGCGACGTCGCAGCGGTCGCGCCGGGCGTCACCGCCTTTGCCGCCGGCGATCCGGTGATGTGCGTCCACACGGCACCCTGCGGCCAATGCTATTGGTGCCATAACAGGCAAGAAGAACTCTGCGAGGATCTGCTCTCCACGATGATTTTGGGGGCATACTCGGATCTGATCGCCGTCCCGCAGCGCGTGGTGGAGCGCAACTGCTTTCAAAAGCCGCTCGGCGTCGGCTACGCACAGGCTGCATTTCTCGAGCCGCTGTCGTGCGTCGTTCGTTCGCTCGAGCTGCTCGCGCCGGCCCCGGGATCGATCGTTGCCGTCATCGGCAACGGCGGCTTTGGCATTTTGCACGCTTTGCTGCTGCAGCGCCGAGGCGTGGAGGCGCTGCTCTTCGGCCGCCGGCCGCAGCGCGTCGCGTTGGCACGCGAACTCGGGCTGCAAAGCATCGATGCAACGGCATCGCCGATCGCCGACGTCATTGCCGAACGAACCGGCGACCGCGGCGCCGATGCCGTGATCGAGTGCACCGGAAGCGTCGAGATGTGGGAACGCGCGCCCTCGTTCGTGCGGCGGGGAGGGCGCGTGTCATTCTTTGCCGGGCTACCGGCGCAGACGCGCGTCTCGTTCGATGCCGCGCGGCTGCACTACGACGAAGTCGCGCTGCTCGCGCCATTTCACTTTACGCCACGCGACGTGCGCGGCGCCTACGAACTGATCGCAGCCCACGCGCTGCCGCTCGCCGGCTTGATTTCGGATTCCTATTCGCTCGACCGCATTGCCGAGGCTTTCGAACGGCTCGATACCGGTGACGCGCTGAAGCTGTTGATCGAACCGTGACGCCTCAAAAGATGCGGGCGGCGGTGCTGTACGACGTCAACGACGTTCGCATCGAAGAGTGCCCCGTCCCGGAGTTGCGTGATGGGGACCTTCTGGTGCGAACGATGGCCAGCGGGATTTGCAGCGGCGACGTCATGGGCTGGTACATCGCGCGAAAGGCGCCGCTCGTGCTCGGCCACGAACCGGCCGGCATCGTGGCGGCGGTCGCCGGCGACAGCGCGCTTTCCGTGGGCGATCGGGTGTTCGTTCATCACCACGCACCCTGCTTTGAGTGCCGCGCGTGCGGGCGCGGCGATTACGTGCAGTGTTCAACGTGGCGCGCGACCAAGATCGAGCCCGGCGGCATCGCCGAATACTTTCGCGTTCCGCGCGAAAACCAGCGCGACACGCTGCCGTTGCCGGCGCACGTCCCGTTTCGCGATGCGTCGTTGGTCGAGCCGTTGGCCTGCGTTGTTAAATCGCTGCGCCGCAGCGGCGTGCAAAAAGGCGATCGGCTCTACGTCATCGGCTTGGGCGTGATGGGATTGCTGCACGTGCTCGCGGCTGGGGCGCTGGGCGCCGAAGTCTTCGGCAGCGACTTCATCGAGCAGCGGCGCGCGATCGCGCAGCGTAACGGTGCCGTTGCCTTCCATCCCGACGACGTCGGCCAGGTGCTCCCCGGCGGCGCCGACGTCGTGATCTGCGGCCCCGGTACGGCAGCGGCGCTGAAAGCCGCAACCGAAGCGACGGCTGGCGGCGGCACGGTGGTAATGTTCACGCCATTTCCGCCCGACGCTGCCGTAGCCGTGGACCCAACGCGTTTTTATTTCGGCGATCTGCGCCTGGTCGCCAGCTATTCGTGCGGGCCAAACGACACGCGCGAGGCGTTGGCCCTGATCGAGCGTGGAGTCGTCACGGCCGAAAAGGTCGGCGCGGCCCTCATCGCGCTCGACGAGGTCCCTCGCGCCTATCGCGAGTTGGCCGAATCGCGGATCGTCAAGCCAATCGTTGTTTTCGACTAATCTAAGCCACGCCGTCCCCAAGAAGCCGAACAAGCAAGTGCTCCTTCGGTGAAAGTAATAAAATTCGACACTTAGGTTGGGGCCATGGTATAATTTCGTCGGTTCAGCTGGTGTCACTATCTTAACTCCTGGCCTTTTTTTGCTTTCCTCAGACGATGCACACGTAAGATCGTCTGCCGATAGCTCGCATCCAAGGGAGGGCAGAATGCGAACTGGCGTCACGCTGATGGTGCGCGACGAGCAAGGCGCTTCGATGGTCGAATATGCGCTGCTTATCGCGGTGGTCGCTATGGTGGCCCTGGTCGCCATCCAGACCTTCGGTATCAACCTCGAAGCGCTGTTCAACAGCTTCGCAGGGGCCGTCTAAGGCCTCCAGATCAAGCTGCCAGAACCCGTTACGACCCCGCCGCCCTTAAAAGAACTCGACACCCCCGCCGGCTCCGTGCTATACTAGCAAACGAGCTAGCGGCCTGCGGCTAGCTACTTAGGAATTTTACGCGTTTCGGCAGACCGTTTAAGCGTAGGGCGGTTCGTCAATTGTCATACCAGGAGAAGACGGAATGCTGGCTGCTCTCACCCTCATGATTCGCGACGAAGAGGGCGCAACGATGACCGAGTACGGGATACTGATCGCCCTGATTGCCCTCGTGGCTTTCTCCGGCATCCAGCTCTTCGGCATCAATCTTGGGACGTTATTCCGTACCTTTGCCACGACCGTGCAGGCCTCTTCGCCCGGCTAATCCGGCACCCGGTTTCGGGGTGGCTTGACATTTGTAAAGTCCAAGCTAGGCTTGCACCATGGGCCCCTTTGCGGATCTTCTGAACTCGGCGATGGATGAGGCGCGGCTCACGGCCGCGGAAGTTGCCGAAAGCGCGGGCTTGACGGAGTCGGCGATCTCGCTGCTTCGCGCCGGCCGCCGCGAGCCTTCCTACCGGACCCTCCAGCGCCTGGCCGCCGTTTTTCCTTCCCTCGGCGAGCAACTGAGCGATGCCGCGAGCCCCTTCGACTCGATCGACGGCGCCATCGCGGACGTCAGAGCCGGGAAGATGGTCGTCGTCCTCGACGACGAGGACCGCGAAAACGAAGGCGACCTCGTGATGGCGGCGCAGATGGTCACGCCCGAGGCGGTCAACTTCATGCGCAAGCACGCCGGCGGATTGATCTGCGTGCCGATGCCCGGCGCCCGGCTCGACGAGCTTCACATCCCGCAAATGGTGCGTGACAATACCGCCGTCCACGAAACCGCTTTTACCGTCTCGGTCGAAGCTCGTGGACTGACGACAACTGGAATTTCCGCACACGACCGTGCCGCGACGATCAAACGTCTGCTCGATCCCGAAGCAAAGCCGGCCGACTTCTTGCGGCCCGGGCACACGTTTCCGCTGCGTGCGCGCGAGGGCGGCGTGCTCGTGCGCGCCGGGCAGACCGAAGCGGCGGTCGATTTGGCGCGGCTTGCGGGACTCTTTCCCGCCGGCGTCATCTGCGAAATCATGGCCGACGACGGAACGATGGAACGCTTGGAGGGCCTGCGCGGCTACGCCGACCGCCATGGGCTCAAACTGATCACCGTCAAAGATCTCATCGCCTATCGCATGCGCACCGAGAAGCTCGTCCGAAAAATTGCGGAGTTCGACCTGCCCACCGTATTTGGAAGCTATACCGGCATTGCCTATGGGACCGCGATCGACGAAAACACGCACGTCGCGCTGGTGATGGGAGAGATCGGCGACGGCAAAGATATTCTCGTGCGCGTCCACTCCGAGTGCATGACCGGCGACGCCCTGCACTCGATTCGCTGCGATTGCGCGGCTCAGCGTGACGCCGCGATGGAGCTGATCGCCAAACAGGGCCGTGGCGTCTTTCTCTACCTGCGACAGGAAGGTCGCGGCATTGGGCTGGCCGACAAGCTGCGAGCTTACGAACTTCAAGACCGCGGCGCCGACACCGTCGAAGCGAATCTCGCACTGGGTTTGCCGATCGACAAACGGGATTACGGGATCGGGTCGCAGATTCTCGCCGACCTCGGCGTCAAAGAGATGCGCTTGATCACGAATAATCCCAAGAAAATCTTTGGACTCGAAGGGTATGGGCTCAAGATCGTGGGACGAATGCCGCTGCAGACGACGCCGACCGAACACAACAAACACTACATCGACACGAAGCGCTCCAAGCTGGGTCACATGCTCGACGAAGTCGTCGCATCGTGAAGCCGAACGGCGCGAGCGGTACCGCAAAGCCCGATTGCACCGGGCGGCGTTTTGCGATCGTTGCGGCGCGCTTCCACGCCGGCATCGCCGACCGTCTCGTGGACGGAGCGAGACGCGCGTTACGCGATTGCGGTGTCGCCGACGAGAACGTAAGCCTCTTTGAGGTGCCCGGTTGTTTCGAACTGCCGCTTG
>JABCZE010000160.1 GCA_013289785.1 Vulcanimicrobiota bacterium
TCGCGCGGCGCTGCTCGAGCGCGTGCTCGAGGCTTGCTTCGACCAGACCGTGCCCGACGATTCGTACGAAGTCGTTCTGGTCGACGACGGCTCGAGCGACGAAACGCCGGCGGTGATACAGCGCGCGCGTTTGCACGCACCGTGCACGTTTACCGTCGTCAGCCAAGAGAATCGCGGGCTTGCCGGCGCTCGGAACGCCGGAATTGCGCGCGCGACCGGCGAGCGGATCATCTTTATCGACGACGACGTGCTCGTGCTGCCAAACTTCGTCGCCGAGCACCTGCGCAGTCATGCCCTCAGCCGCGAAGCCATCGTTCGTGGCGGCGCCATCGAAGTCGAGTCCCTCGACGAGCTGCCGCCGCCCGTCTGGAGTATCAAGAACTACAGCGGCAACTATTTTTGGACGACGAACGTCTCCGCGCCGTTGGCGACGATTCGCGCGATCGGGGGATTTGACGAATCGTTCTCGGAGTACGGCTGGGAAGACATCGACGTCGGTTTGCGCCTCCGCGCCCGCGGCGTCAAAGCCGTCTTCAACCCGCGCGCTCTCGTGTATCATTTCAAGCCGCCGCTTCGCGCGAGCAGCATCGAGGCGATGGTGCGGCAGGCTCGAGCCAAAGCGCGAACCGCCGTGGCGCTCGCGCGGCTTCATCCGCACTGGCGCGCCTATCTTGCGACGGGAATCAATCCGCCCCAACGCGGGTTTGCGGCTTGGCGCCGTCGCCTAGGTTTGGCCGATCGCTTACGGAGCCGGCTCGCGAATCTCGGCGAGCGAGATCTCACGCCGCGCGAAGCACGGCTGGCGCGGTCGCTCGCCAATGAAGTTTATTTCGAAGAAATAGAACGTGCGCTGCAGTGAGGATTCTGCTCTCGCGCACGGATCGTATCGGGGACTTGGTGCTTTCGACGCCGGCGATCGCAACGGTCCGAGCCTCGTTTCCGAAGGCACATATCGCCATCGTGACGAGCGACTACAACCGCGTCGTGGTGGAACGTAACGACGACGTCGACGAGCTGATCGTGCTGCCGAACGGCGCCAAGCCACGCGCCTTCGGCGCCGGCTTGCCGGGATACGACGTCGCGGTCGCGCTAGCGCCGCGGTTCGTCGATCTTCAGATCGTGGGCGGAACCCGCGCGCCGCTTCGCATCGGCTATACGTACGAACGGCGCTGGTTTGCGCGGCTCACCGCCGGCTTTTTTCTCAATCGCGTCATGATCTCCGAGGCCGATCCCGAGCTGTGCGATCTCGAACCGCTGCGCACGGTGCGCCACGAGGTCCTGCAGTTGCTCGATCTCGTGGCGCTCGCCGGTGCGGAGGTGCGCGTGACGGCGCTGCGCCTCGACCTGGTCGATGAGGATCGAGCGGTCGCGCGGACGCTTCCTGAAAACCCCATCGTTCTTCATCTGGCTCCGAGGTGGTTCACCGGCGGCAGCACGCTAGCGGGAACGCTCGCGATGGTGAAGGAACTCGCCTCGCTTGCTCCGGTCGTTATCACGTGTGCGCGCGAATGCGAACCACAGGCTGCGGCTTTCGAAGCCAGCGGCGATATCACCCATTGCTTGCGCGGCCTGCCCTTTCATCAGTGGGCCGCGGTGCTGGAGCGCGCCAAAGTGGTCGTAACCGTCGACACCGGTGCGACGCACGTCGCAAGCGCCGTACACCGGCCAACGCTGGTCGCCTTCGAGCATGCGTACTTCCGGCTGAACTCCCAAGAGTGGTCGCCTTACGGCGTGCCACACGTCCTGGTTCGTAAGCCCGCGCACGAGGATCCAGAGCTGCTCGCGCGTTTTCGCAACGAAATCACGACCGGCGTTGCCCGCTTGATGCATGCCTGAGATCTCGGTCGTCATTCCGACCTACAATCGTCTGGAGATGCTCGCGCGCGTCTTACCGACGCTGCTGGCCCAGGACCTCGAGCCGTCGCAATACGAGTTGCTCGTCTGTGACTCGAACTCCAACGACGGTACGGCCGAGTATCTTGCCGGCCTCGCGCAGGTGCATGGCAACCTCCGTCACCTGCCGGGGCCCTACAGCGGCCGGGCAGCGGCTCGCAACGCCGGGATCGCGCAGGCGCGCGCCGCGGTCGTTCTTTTCAACGACGCCGACATCTTCGCGTCGCCCGATCTCCTCTCGACGCATCTGCGACGGCATCGAGAACGAACCGGCATTGCCGTCGTCGGGCTGGAGGTTCAGGTTCGGAGTTTTGAAGAGTACGAGTACAAGCGGGATCATCCCGATGCGCGCGGGCATCTGCATCCGCCGTCGCGAAGAAAACTTTCGTGGCTTTATTTTCTTACCGGCAACGCGTCCGTGCGACGCGAGGATCTGCTTCGTGCCGGCTGCTTCGACGAGAGTTTCACCGGATACGGTCACGAGGATTTGGAGCTGGGCTACCGCTTGGCGCGTCTCGGGATCGAGATTCTCTACGAGCCGCTGGCAGTGAACTATCATTGCCAAGACGTCGCGTACGGCGACCAAAAGGAAAAGATGCGGCTGGCAGGACGTTCCACGGCTCGCTTCTATCGCAAGCACCCGCACGCCGACGTGATGCTCAATCTCGGAATGACGCCGCTGTCACTCTGGGCGCACTCCGCGCTGACGCGGCTTCCGCTGCTGCTCGGCGCGATCGACCGCAGTGCGCAACGCTCGCGGCTCGCGCGCGAGCTCTTACTGCAGTACCACTACGTCTCGGGGATAAAGGAAGCTCGTGACCGACGATAGACGCTCGTGCGGCGCGCTGCGCGCCGCCGACGCCGGCAAGCTCGTAGACCTCCGCGGCTGGGTCAATCGCCGTCGCGATCACGGCGGTTTGATCTTCGTCGATCTTCGCGACCACGAAGGCGTGACGCAGATCGTTTTTAATCCCGAGCACTCGAGCTTTGGCGAGGCGGAGCACCTGCGCAACGAAGACGTCCTGCGCGTGCGCGGGACGGTTCGCGCGCGCCCGCCCGGGACGGAGAATCCGCGGCTGGCGACGGGTGACGTCGAAGTCGCCATCGACGCGCTGGAAATTCTCAACCGCTCGCTGGTTCCACCGTTTCAGGTCAACGCCGACGAAGCGGTCGACGAGAACTTGCGCCTCGAGTATCGCTACCTCGATCTGCGCCGTCCGCGGATGCAGGAGAACATCCGCTTGCGCCACCGCATCATCAAGGCGATGCGGGATTTTTGCGACGAGCGCGGCTTCGTCGAAATCGAGACGCCGATGTTGATCAAGTCGACGCCCGAAGGCGCGCGCGACTACCTGGTCCCCAGCCGGCTCTACCCGGGCGCGTTCTATGCGTTGCCGCAATCGCCGCAGATGCTCAAGCAGATCTCGATGATCGCGGGCTTCGGACGCTACATGCAGATTGCGCGCTGCATGCGTGACGAGGACCAGCGCGCCGATCGTCAGCCCGAGTTCACACAGCTCGATCTCGAGATGTCGTTCTGCACGCAAGAGGACGTTCTCGAGACGATGGAGTCGTGCATGCGCTACGTCTGGCAAACGGTGCTCGGCATCGAGCTGCCGCCGTTCGCGCGGCTGACGCACCAAGAAGCGATCGCGAAATACGGGCTCGACAAGCCGGATCTGCGCTTCGGCCTCGAGCTGGCCAACGTCGGTGCCGCGTTTGCCGGCACGGAGTTCGTCGTCTTCAAATCGGCGCTGGAAAGCGCTGGTTCGATCGTGGCGTTGCGCTATCCCAAGGGCGCGGCGCTCTCGCGCCGCGACTTCGACGCGCTGACCGAAACCGCGAAGCAGTTCGGCGGCAAGGGGATGGTCTGGATTTCGCTGGCGCCCGACGGCATGAAATCCTCAGCCGCAAAGTTTCTCTCCGAAGCGAACGTGGCCGCCGTAACCGCAGCCGTCGCAGCCGAATCCGGCGACGCGGTGCTGCTCTTTGCCGACACGTCGCCGCTCGCGTATGCCGTCGCCGGGAAGATGCGTAACGAGATCGGTCATAGGTGCGGCTTGCGTGACCCCCAGACCTACGCCTTCGGTTGGGTGACGGGTTTTCCGTATCTGGAGATCGACGAGGAGACCGGAAAGCCGGCGCCCGCGCATCATGCGTTCACCGCGCCCGCGCCGGGCGACTGGGAGCTGATCGAACGCGCTCCGATGGAGATGCGCGCCCAGCACTACGATCTGGTTCTCAACGGATGGGAACTAGGCTCAGGCTCGATCCGAATTCACAAGCCCGACGAGCAGCGGAGGATCTTCGAAATGCTGGGCTTGAGCGCGGATCAGATCGACGAGCGTTTTGGATTCTTCGTGCGCGCGCTCGAGTATGGGGCGCCGCCTCACGGCGGCATGGCGCTCGGCATCGACCGCATCGTTATGATCGCGTGCGGCGAGGAGAACATTCGCGAGGTCATTGCTTTTCCGAAGAATCAAGGGGCTCGGGATTTGATGATGGACGCGCCCAGCCCGGTGCCGGATCAGCTGGTTACCGACCTGCACCTGCGTCGCGCGCCAGAGTCTCCTTCGCACGCGTAAAGATCGCGTCGAACATCGGCACCGTCAGCTTGCGGGTGTTGGTGTTCTGCCGGCTTGGATGATACGTCCCCAGCAGCGTAACCGTTCGGCCGCGGCGCACCGCGTCGAATTCGGCACCATGGGCGAAGACCGGCTTGTTCGCGAACGCAAAGCCATGCTGCGCGAGCGCGCGGACGATCGCGTTAAAACCGATCGCGCCTAAGCCGATCGCCACGCGCAGCCGTTCGAGCGCCTCG
>JABCZE010000161.1 GCA_013289785.1 Vulcanimicrobiota bacterium
CGCGCAAGCCCGGCGTACGCGTCGTCGCGGTTGAACCGGCCGGCGCCGCGGTACTCTCCGGCCGGCAAGCGGGGCCACATCAGATTCCGGGAATCGGCATCGGCTTCGTTCCGGCCGTGCTGAATCGCGCAGTCCTCGACGAGATCGCCGTTGTAAGCGACGAGGATGCATTTGCGAATGCGCGCCGCCTCGCGCGTGAAGAAGGCATTCTTGCCGGAGCCTCGTCCGGCGCCGCGCTGTCGGCCGCGTTGAGCGTCGCTTCGCGCCGGAGCGCGGAGGGCAAGGTGATCGTCGTGCTGCTCGCCGACACCGCCGAGCGCTATATCACCACGCCGCTCTTCACGTGAGGGCAGGCTGCATCTGCCTGGTCCTGGGGGCAGGACGAATTCGAGGCCGCGGGCCGATTTGGCAGTAAAAATGCCGGCCGGCCAAGAAGCAGCCAAGCATTAGAGATCCGCACGCTATTCTTATGGGAGCGTTTAATGAACTATTTTCTTGATGCCCTTGGGAAGTACGCCGTCTTCTCCGGGCGAGCCCGGCGAAGCGAGTACTGGTACTTCACCCTCTTCAGTTGCCTGATCGTGTTGGCGCTGGCCGCTGGCGGCCTCTATGTCGCCAAGGCAACCGGGGGTCCGCCCACGCTCGCCGTCTATCTCGCCGATTTTTTCTTGCTGCTCATCTTTCTACCGAGCTGGGCCGTAAGCGTTCGCCGTCTTCACGACATCGGAATGACCGGCTGGTGGGCGTTGCTCAACTTCGTACCGCTGGGCGGCTTCGTGTTGCTCGTGCTCTTCTGCCAGGATAGCCAAGCCGGCGATAACGCCTACGGCCCGAATCCGAAGGAAGTTGCGCCTACGCTCAACGCTGAGGCACGAACGTAAGTCCGGTTGGGCTGCCGAATCCGGTGATGATCGGCCGGACGTCTCCGGTCCTCTTGGCGACCGTTCCGACGAAACCGCGCACGCCCGAATCGTCCGGCGTTTCGGTGTAGAGCGCACCGGCACGCATCCCGCCCGCTACTAGGTAGGTCGTATTTCGTTTTTGGTCGACGACCAAGAAATAACCGCTGCTTTTAGTAGCGTAGACGGTGTCGTCGAGCTGTGTGCCGACGAGCAGGCGCGACACGCTTCGATTTCGTTCCCGCATTGTGGATGAGGACGATCTCGCCGTCGGCCTGCGAAACCAACAACACGTCGCCGCTCGGCGTTAAAGCGCCAATTTTGTGGCTCTGGCTAGGAAAGCAGGCGAGCGCCGTCGTACGCCCCGCTCACACCTTTTTGCTATTTCTGGATTCTTGAGGAGAGTTAATGAAGCGTACTATGAGCCGTGCGACTATTGCATTGGCCGGAGCGGCATTCTTTGGGCTTGCCGCCTGCCAAGGTCAGAACAGCTCGCCGGTCCCGGCGACCGGCGTTTCCGTCGTCCGAATGCCGCAGAGCCACCACCGCGACGGAAGGGCCAGACCCTTCCCTGCCACGATGGCTATCAGCTCTTGCGGGCCGTGCTACACCTTCACGAACGGCCCGAGCTCCGAATCGCTGTATAGCGCCGATGGAACGCGCTTACGCGGTACCGTGAGCAACGGCATTGCGGCCCCGTGGGTAGGCCTGGCCTTCGACGGTGCCGGGGATCTGTTCGTCGCGAACTGCAGCACATGCCTGACGGGTGCGGCCGGTACTAACAACGTCGTCGAGTTCAAGCCGCGCGCGAACACGCCGTCGGTGACGATCACCAACGGAATTAAGTATCCATACGATCTCGCCATCGACAGTTCCGGAACGCTTTACGCTTCCAACCTCGGATGCTACTCGCCGAGCTGCTCGGGTTCGGTCAGCGAGTATCCAGCGGGCTACACCAGCGGCAGCCCTTCTGCCGTCATTCAGGTAAAGTATCCCCTGGGACTGGCGCTCGATAGCGCCCAGAATCTGTACGTTGCTAACTGCGCCGTTTGTTCGACCGGCACCGAGGGGAGCGACCAGGTGCTGGTATACGCGCCGGGAGCGACCACGCCGACGCGCACGATCACCACGGGCATCAACGAGCCGACCACGATGGTGGTCGACGGCAGCAATAATCTGTACGTTGCAAACTGCCTCAACTGCGGCTTTGGTGCGGGGGCCTACATCAGCGGCGCCGACACCATAACGGAGTACGCCAGCGGAAGCTCGACGCCCACAAAGACGATTACGTTCTCCGGCTCCGGCGCCGACATTCCGTTCTCGCTTGCAGTCGATCAATCGGGCGATCTCTTCGTCGGCAACCTGGCCGTCAGCACCGTAACCGAATATCCGCCAAATGCGACGACCCCCTCGAAAACGATCACCATTGGTATCAGCGCTCCTGCCAGCCTTGCAATCGACGCCCGCGGTGTGCTTCACGTCTCGAACAGCGGCAATAACACCGTCACGGAGTATCCTTCGAACTACCGTGTGACCAACCAGCCGAAACACACGTTCACGGTTTCCAACCCTTCGTCGATCGCCGTATCGAACTAGGGAAAAGAGGTAGGGTAGCTCGAGGAGCTACCCCTACGCGGTGTCTGAGCGCCGATCGGCGCTCGCACCAACTTGCATTCGAGAAACCTTTTCGAACGGTATATTTCGAAAGGCATAATGGGTCGCCCTTTCCGGACCGAACCCGAGAGCATGGGCTCCCAGGAGTCTGGCTAAATTTAGCCAAGACCGGCACCCTTCTGCTGAGAGGGCAACCGGATGAAGGGCGAACCGAACCCGACGCAACGACCGCTTTCGAAAGCGCGTAAGTCCATCGCGCGCCTCTTCGCCCTCTTTGGCCACGACCCCAAAGAAGAGCCGTTTCTGGACCCGTCTCAGCGACTCGCCAAGGACACGAACTTCCTCTCGATGCTGGTCGGAGTGCTCTTCTTCGCCGGCATGATCGTCGCCGCCGCCGCTGCCTGGCACGCTTGGGCCGGGGCGCTGCTGCTCGGCTTCGCATTTTTCGCCGCCGCATTGCTCTTTGGGTTCCTCTTTGGCATACCCAAGAGCGTCTCGGAGTCGGCGGCGCCGAGCGGCAGTAAAGTAGTGGCTGAAGCGCAGCTGGCGGTCAACACGAACCTCGAGCAGATCTCGGATTGGCTGACGAAAATTATCGTTGGCCTCGGTTTGGTCGAACTGAAAGTGCTCCCATCTTACCTAGACCGGCTGATGACGTACGTGTCACCGGTCTTAGTAAATTCGCCGGACGCGAAGTCGATTTGCACGAACCTCTTCATGTACTTCTCAAGTCTCGGATTCTTGACCGGCTGGGTCGGCACGCGAGTATTTCTCTCTCCGCTCATCGACAGCACGGATAAAAAGTGGCGTAAGCTACCGGAGGCCGCCAAGGCCGACCTTGCGTCCGCAATGGCTGCTCCCACGGTCAACGTTGAGAAAACGAACCCGCCAGAGACCACGCAGGCGATCGACGACGCCGCGAAAGCGGTAATAACGGCCGCGCCGGCGCTCGAACAGTTGACCGATGCTAACGACATTGTGGCGTGGGCACAAGCGCAACTGGCTCTGGGCGATTTCCCATCCGCCGTCAGGGCTTATCAAAAAGCGCTTCAGCTGAATCCCAAGGATATTCGGGTAAGGCTGGGGCTCGGTGTGTGCTATTACGCGTCCGGCCGGCCAATCGAGGCCGCGCTTTCGGAACTGCTCGCAGCCCAAGCGCTGATTGCGAGCGACACGGACGCTGCGACGAAGATAGCGATCTACGAGAATCTTGCGGCCGCATATTTGTACACCGATCCGCCCGGCGGCTATCAGACCGCACTCGACTATATCGACCGCGCCCTCGCCCTCAAACCGCCTTCGCCCGCAAACCTCTACCTATACGCCGCTGCCGCGATGGGGCAGCAATATCTGTCCCGCAAACGGCGCGGTGAACCGGAACCCGACCTAGAAAGTTCTCGACAAAAAATGCTCGAGTTTGCGCGGCAGGCGGTCGAAGCCGACCCCTCAATGAAGGACCGCCTGTGGGACCTGGCGTCTGAACCAAGTAGCATCGACAACGATTTGGCACCGTTCGCCGACGATCCTGATTTCCTCACGCTCGTCGGACGCGGGAAGACCGACGAATTACAATCGCAGTAGGTCGACTAGCGGCGCGTTGTTTCATTGCGTGCGGCCGAAATTAGGAGTATCGTTCGAAACCTGCGGCATTTGTAGCTAAGTGGAGGAAGTCGATGTCACACCATTACTCGGGTCCGGACTTTGCGTTTCCCAAGGGGGACGCCCGCCTCAACAGCACCGATCTATATATCTTCCCAAAGCCTGGTGACAGTAGCAAAACGATCCTAATCATGAACACTCACCCGTCCTTTGGCGTGAATCCACCGGGCCCCACGACGACGGATCCATATGCGACCAAAGCGTTATACGAGGTGATGATCGACACAAACGGCGACTGCGTTGCAGATATCGCTTATAGCGTACGTTTCTCGGCGTCCCAGGGAGGAGACCTGACCGCAATCGTCCGCCGCATTGAGGGGACGCGGTCCGAGCGCACGGGTAACGAAGGCGTAGTTGTTGTCGAAGGGGCGCCGGTCTCAACGGGGCGCCAGGCAATGGTGACCGACGCCGGCGACTACCGCTTCTTTGCCGGTTGGCGCAGCGATCCGTTCTTTTTCGACGTGGAGGGCGCGCTCAACGGTTTGAAATTCACCGGCCAGGATTTCTTCGCCGACAAAAACATCTGTTCCATCGCG
>JABCZE010000162.1 GCA_013289785.1 Vulcanimicrobiota bacterium
TCACGTGCTTGTAGTCCTCAGCAGCTCGCGAGCGTGCACGAAGTAGCGCCGGTAGACGTCGTCGCCGGCATGAACGAGATCGCGAACGTAGGGCGTCGCGGGCCCGTCGAAGAGGTCGAGTGGCGTTGCCACTTGTTCGACGCGCCCGCTGCGCATGACGACGATCTGGTCCGCTAGCCGAAACGCCTCGTCGACGTCGTGCGTCACAAAGAGCGTCGTCGTTTCGAGTTCGCGAACGATTCGCACAAGCTCGCGCTGAAGCGCGGTGCGCGCCAAGACGTCGACCGCTCCGAACGGCTCGTCCATCAGCAGGGCGCGCGGCCGCGCGGCGATCGCGCGCGCAACCCCGACGCGCTGCGCCTCCCCGCCCGAGAGCTGACTGGGACGGCGATTGCGATAGGCCGCCGGCTCGAGTCCGACGAGGGCGAGAAGCTCGTCCACGCGCTGGGCGATTTGCGGGGCCGTCCAGCCTTGCAGCGATGGGACGACCGCGACGTTTTGCGCGACGCTCATGTGCGCGAAGAGTCCGACGGCTTGGATCACATAACCGATGCTGCGGCGCAGCTCGACCGGGTTGAGTTCGGTGACGTCGCGCCCGTCCACGACGACTCGTCCGCCGTCGAGCGGCACCAAACGGTTGACGGTGCGCAGCAGCGTCGATTTCCCACAGCCCGATGGGCCGAGCAGCACGACGAGTTCGCCACCGTGTAACTCGAACGAGACGCCGTCGACGGCGTTGCGATCCGAGCCAGGGTATCGAACCACGACGTTCTCAAAAGCGACTTGTGCTGGATTCACGATTGGGTTGTCCGTCCCGCGAGCGTCTTCAGAAAAGCGGCCGCGACGTCGGCAGGGTCCGTGGCAGAGTTTTCGACCGCAGCGTTCATCGATCGAGCCGCTGCGTCGGTTATTGCGGGCGAGACCGCGTTGAGGACGCGCGCAATTGCTGGGCGCGCTTGCAGCGCCGCCATTCGCGCGAGCGGCGCGACATTATAAGCCGACCATAAATGCCGATCGTCGCGCAAGATCACGAGCCGATCCGATTCGATGGCGCCGTCGGTGGTAAATGCACTTGCCACATCGGCTTTATTCTCCAGCAGCGCGCGGTACTTCAGCGCGATGTCGTACGTACGGACCTCCCGAAAGCGAAATCCGCCGTAGCGCGTTTGCAGCCCCGGTAGGCCATCGGGCCGCGCGAGAAACTCCTGAATCGTTGCCAAGCGCAGATGGGGCGCTGCCGCCGCGACGTCCGACAGGGTTGCGAGGCGCTGCGTTGCTGCGATTTCCCGCGTCGTCGCCAGTGCCTGCGAATCGTTCATCGGCGATGGGTGCAGCCACACGATGCCGTAACGTTGCGCGAAGAGCCGCGCGACGACGTCGTACGCGGTTTTAGAATCCGCGATTGGCGGCAGGTGAAGAACGTCGATTAGAGCCGTCCCGGTATACTCGGGATAGCAATCGATGTTGCCGCGCGCCATCGCTGCCATGGCAATCTGCGTCGAGCCGAGGTTGAAGAGCCGTTCGACGCGCATTCCGGCATTCTCGAGCGCTTGTGCGTAGATCTCGGCGATCAAAAACGACTCGGTGAAGTTCTTGGATCCAACGCGAACGTGCGACCGATCGAACGAGCAGCGCGCGAGCGCCGGCGCCGCGGCAATGAGCGTCAATGCGCGGGCGCGAGAAATGCTCATTGGTTTGCTGCCATCAGCCGGCCCGCGGCCCCGAGTGCCAGATCGGCGCCGAGAGCAAGCGCGGCGACCAGCGCTGCCGCGACGAACAGCAGCGTCGCGTCGTCGGTTTGGAGGCCGCGAACGATCTCGTCACCGAGGCCCCCCGCACCAATGAACGTGGCCAGCGTCGCGCTAGCGATTGTCTCCGTCGTGGCCGTGCGCACGCCGACGAAGGAGACGGGCAGCGCCAGCGGCGCGACCACGCGGGTGAAGCGCTGCAGCGAGGTCATCCCCATCCCGGTCGCAGCGTCGACCGCCGCGCGCGAAACGCCGCGGATGCCGAGGTCGACGCTGATCACGATCGGTGGAATTGCGAGAAGCGAGAGCGCAATGATTGCGGGCGTCGTGCCGACGCCTAGCCAGGGCAGCAAGAGCATCAGCACCGCCAGGCTCGGAAGCGTACGGCCGACTCCAGCCAGCGAGAGCACGATGCCTCGCAGCCAGGGCGACTGCGTGGCCGCAATCCCCAAGGGCAGACCGGCCGCCAGCGCGATGGCGAGCGCGCAAAGCGCCAGGGTGAGGTGTTGCGCGACGTGCGCGGGCAGGTCGTTTAAAGCCACCGGCAAGTTTTTGGCCGTTTGGGAGGCGAACCCCGGCCCGAACCGCTAAGCACCAGAATAATCGTGATAACGCAGCCCCGCGCCCCGCAGCCGGCGATTCCAGTCGCAACCCTCGACGATCCGGCTTTTTACATCAGCCGCGAGTTGTCGTGGCTCGAGTTCAACGACCGGGTGTTAGAAGAGGGGCTCGACGAGCGTAACGCCCTGATGGAGCGGCTCAAATTCGTTGCGATCTACGGAACGAATCTCGACGAGTTCTTCATGATTCGCGTCGCCGCGATCAAACAGCAGATCGAGGCCCAGGTCGTGCGCCGTTCCGAGGACGGCCGAGCGCCGACCGAACATCTCGCCGCGATTTCGCAACGGCTGCGCGCCTCACTGCCGCTTCAGATGCGGCTGCTCAACGAAGGGCTCTTACCGGCGCTCGACCGCGAAGGCATTCAGCTGATGCGCGTCGGCGAACTCGACGAGGAAACGCAAGCTGCGCTCGAGCGCACGTTCGACGATAACGTCTTTCCGGTGCTGACTCCGTTGGCCGTCGATAGCGGTCACCCGTTTCCCTACATCTCCAATCTCTCGCTCTCGTTGGCAGTCGAGCTGGAAGAGGCGACCAGCGACGGTGTCGAGCTGCATTTCGCGCGCGTAAAGATTCCACCCACGCTTCCGCGATTCGTTCCCGTTGAGGGCGCGAAGGAGCGGCGCTTCGTTTTGCTCGAGGATTTGATCGCGCATCACCTCGACGGGCTCTTTCCGGGCATGCACGTTCGCGACTCCTACCTCTTCCGCGTCACGCGCGACGCCGATCTGGACCTGCAGGAAGACGAAGCCGACGATCTCTTGCGGGCGATCGAGTCCGAACTGCGGCGGCGACGCTTCGGCGAGCCGGTGCGCCTCGAGGTCGAACGCGGAATGCCCGAGTACATTCGCGATTTTCTTTGCAGTTCGCTCGAACTCGAGCCGGTCGATTGCTACGAGATCGAAGGGCTGATGGCCTTAAGCGACCTTTGGCAGATCGTCAACCTTCCCGGCTACGACCAGCTGCGCGACAAACCGTACATGCCGGCAATTCCAAAGCGGTTGATAGGCGTTACCGACATTTTCGCGCAGATTCGGGAAGGCGACATCCTGCTGCATCACCCGTACGAGTCGTTCGATCCCGTGATTCAGTTTTTGCAGCAGGCCGCCGAAGACGAGAAAGTTCTCGCTATCAAGGCAACGCTCTATCGGACCTCGGGCAAGAACTCACCTATCGTCAGAGCGCTCCTGACGGCGGCGGAGAACGAAAAGCAAGTTGCCGTCGTCATCGAACTCAAGGCGCGTTTTGACGAAGAGAACAACATCGAATGGGCCAAGCGGCTCGAGCGCGCGGGGGCTCACGTCGTCTACGGTTTTGCCAATCAGAAGGTGCATGCCAAGACGCTCCTGGTCGTGCGCCAAGACGAAGACGGCCTGCGGCGGTACATGCACTTTGGAACCGGCAACTACAACGAGAAAACGGCGCGCCTCTATACCGATCTTAGCCTGTTTACCTGTCGTCCCGACCTCGGAACCGACGACGCTTCGCTGTTCAACGCGCTGACGGGCTTCTCTAAAGTCACGGATTACGAGGATCTTTGGGTCGCTCCGGTCACGTTCCATCGCGAGCTGATCGCTCGCATCGACCGGGAGACCGAGCACGCCCGCGCCGGCCGCCCCGCCGGCATTCGCGCCAAGATCAACGCGATCACCGAAGGCGACGTCGTGCGCGCCCTCTACCGAGCCTCGCAGGCCGGCGTGCCGGTTGATTTGATGGTGCGCGGAATGTGCGTGCTGCGGCCCGGCGTTCCGGGGGTGAGCGAAAACATTCGCGTCCGCAGCATCGTCGGGCGCTTCCTCGAGCATTCGCGCATATTCGTCTTCGACAACGGCGGAGAGCTCGAGACGATCATCGCCAGCGCGGATTGGATGGGACGCAACCTAGACCGGCGCGTCGAACTGGCCGTCCCGGTTCTCGACCCGGTGATGGCCGAAACGCTCGCGTCGCAAATCCTTACGGTGCTGCTGGCCGATAACGTCAAGAGCCGCGAGTTACGCAGCGACGGCACGTACACGCGCCTGTCGCCGGGGCCCGCCGAGATGCCGGTCGACGCCCAACGTGTGTTTTTGGCGCAAGCGCAGGGTCTCTAAGTGATGGCTTAGCGGCGCAAGCTGCCATGTCCCTCGAGCACGTCTTTTATATCAGCCAGTCGATCGCCGCGGTTGCGGTGATCGCCTCCCTGCTGTATCTGGCGCATCAGGTGCGTCAAGCCGAGCGTGTTCAGCGCGCGACCATGCAACAGGGACGAGCAGATCGGACCTCCCAAGCCGCTTTGGCACTTGCGAGCTCTGAGCTCGTGCGCGTTCTCCAAAAAGGCATGGCG
>JABCZE010000163.1 GCA_013289785.1 Vulcanimicrobiota bacterium
CCTTTCGCAAGAGGAAGATGAGCCGCGGCGTTCGGTCCGAGGTGCATGGATCGCTGCCGTTCTGGTTCTCGCGTTGATCGGCGCAACGGCGCTGGGCTACTTTCTGTTCGCCCGGTCCTTGCCGTCGTTCGGAACGGGGGTCGCCGTTGACGACTACACCGGCATGACGCAAGCGGCGGCGCAACAAGCCGTCGTCAATGCCGGCCTGCGAACGCGCTTCACCAAGAGCGCGAGCGAGACGGTCCCGCCGGATCATGTAATCCGTCAGTCACCGCGGGCCGGAACGAAGGTGGAGAAGAACCAGGTCGTCGAGCTGGTCATCAGCAACGGAAAGCCGTTGCTGGGGCTGGACGACGTGCGCGGTTACAGCGCCAACGACGCCGCGAGAACCTTGCAGCAAGACGGTTTTGCGGTCACGCTGGTTCGCCGCTTCGACAACACGATCAGGGACAACGTGATCGATCAGGCGCCAAAACCCGGAGCAAAAGTTCCCGAAGGCAGCCGCATCACGTTGGTCGTTTCCGATGGTCCGGCACCGGTCGTCGTCCCAAACTTCGTCGGAATGAAGGTCGAAGGCGCACAGTCGCGGGCCAGCGCCCTGGGAATAACGCTCGACACGTCGCAGACCGTGGCGGGAATGCCGCCCGACACCGTTGCGTCCCAGAGTATCGCGGCCGGTACGAAGCTCGATCGAAACGCGACGGTTCACGTCGTCGTGAACAGCGGGTTGCCGGTCAGCACCGTGCCGCCCGCCGGCAGCGGACCTCTCGCGGACCTTCCGAACGTGGCCGGTCTAGAGTACACCGCCGCAATTGCGGCCCTTACCGCCGCCGGGTTCCAATACAGCGTGCGATACGTGCAGCAGAGCACGAACAACGGCACGGTCGTGGCGCAAGCCCCGCCGCCGGGTCAGAGTCCGCAAGGAACGACCATCGTCATAACGCTCTCGGTTCCTGGTGAAGTCCCCGACACCAACGGGATGTTTAAAGCGGAAGCCATCAAGACGCTTTCGGCTGCCGGTTACTCCGTTGGGAAATGGGAGTACACGACCAGTCTCGGCGCGGACGGCAAGGTCGTAGGAACCGTGCCGGCGGCGGGTACGGCCCTTGCACCGGGTTCGCCGGTCGGCGTCACCGTCAACGGAACGCCGCCGCCGTAAAGAACTTCTGACGTGCCGGCTAGTTCTATGCGCATTCTGGGCATCGATCCGGCTCTGCGGATCACCGGCTACGGCGCCATCGAGCGCCGCAACGGGACGGTACATCTTATCGAAGCGGGCGTCGTCGTGCCGCGCGTGCGCGGTACGCTCGAGCAGCGCCTTAACGAACTCCACGCCGGGATTACGGAGGTGATCTCGCAGGTGCAGCCCGCTTCCATCGTGATCGAAGAGCTGTACACCAGCTATAAGAATCCCCGTGCGGCACTTCTGATGGGACACGCGCGAGGCGTGCTCTGTTTGGCCGGCGCGCAAGCCGGCATCGCCGTGCACACCCTCGGTCACGCGCGGGTAAAGCGGGCGCTCGTGGGCTCGGGAAGCGCGCGCAAGGAGCAAATCAATGCGATGGTGACGCGTCTGCTTCGGCTGCGGCAAGCGCCCCAACCGCACGACGTCTCCGACGCTCTGGCCCTGGCGCTCGCGTTCCTGAACGTGCTCGAGACCCCGGTCGAATTAACCCGTGTTCGCTAGAATCTCGGGCGCGCTGGTCGAGCGAAGCGGCGATACCGCGATCGTCGAAACGGGCGGGTTGGGATACGAGATCGTCCTACCGCCCTGCATCGCGCAGAAGGTTCCCTCCAAGGCCGGCGAGCGGGTGATCCTCGAGATCTACTCCGTCGTCAACCTCGAGGGGAACAGCGGTCGATTCACCTACTACGGCTTCACCAACGCAATCGAGCGCGACTTTTTTGAAGCCTTGCTGACCGTCGCATCCATCGGGCCGCGTTCTGCCGCGCGGGCATTTTCGTTGCCGATGTCCACGATCGCCGCCGCGATCGATCGCGGCGATTACAACCTGCTCAAGTCGCTCCCCGGCATCGGGCAGCAAAAGGCGCGCGACATCGTCGCAAAGCTGCAGGGGAAGGTTGCGAAGTTCTTATTGATTCAAGATGCTCCGGCTCCCGCGCCGGCCTCCATCCCGGATTTCGCGGACGAAGCGCTCGCGGTTCTCGTTCAGCTCGGGTACAAACGCGCTGAAGGCGAAGCGATGATTCGCCAGACGCTCGAACGCGAACCGCAGCTCGATCAAGCCGAGCAACTCTTGGCGGAGATATACCGTTCCAAGTCGGCGAAGCAGACTCCATGAGCGAGCCGAAGGCGCGTAAGCGGCTGTTGGGTCCCGCGGACGTTTCGCCGGAGCCGGCGCTCGAGCGCGTCGTCGATCCGACGGATACGTTGGAAGATGAGGTATTTGGTGCGAGTTTGCGGCCGCGCTCGTTCGAAGAGTACGTTGGCCAAGAACGCGTCGTCGAGAATCTCCGGATCGCGATCGACGCCGCGAAGCAGCGCAACGAACCCTTGGAGCACGTGCTCTTCTATGGCCCGCCCGGCCTTGGCAAAACGACGTTGGCCGGTCTCATCGCTCGGGAGCTGGGCGCAAACTTCCGGCCCACCAGCGGCCCCACGCTCGAAAAGCCGAAGGATCTCGTGGGCATTCTGACCTCGCTCGAGCACGGCGACGTTTTCTTCGTCGACGAAGTGCATCGCCTCGGACGCGTCGTCGAGGAGTTTCTCTATCCCGCGATGGAGGATTTCCAGATCGACTTTATCGTCGATCGCGGTGCGTACGCGAAGACCTTGAAACTTCCGCTCAAACGCTTTACGCTCGTCGGCGCGACCACCCGTGCGGGTATGCTGACCGCGCCGCTGCGCGAACGCTTCGGCATCGTGCATCATTTGGATTATTACGAGGTGGCAGAACTCGAGCGGATTATTCTGCGTTCGGCCGGCGTCTTGGGCGTACCGATCGACGTCGATGCGACGGTCATGATTGCGGCGCGCAGCCGCGGTACTCCGCGGGTCGCGAACCGGCTGTTACGGCGCGTCCGCGACTTTGCCGAGGTGCGCGCAGACGGGCGCATCACGGCCGAGGTTGCCGACGAGGCGTTGCGCCGGGAAGGCGTCGACGAACTGGGTTTGGACCGGCTCGATCGCGCGTTTCTCACGACGCTGGTCAAGCAGTATCGCGGCGGCCCCGCGGGCATCGCCGCCATCGCCGCTTCGCTGACCGAAGATGCGGAGACGTTGGAGGACGTGGTCGAACCGTATCTGCTCAAGGCCGGCTTTATCACCCGAACGGCGAGCGGGCGGCGGGCGACCGCTCAGGCGTACCAGCATCTCGGGCTCGCCGGCGGGCCGCCCGCTGCGCAAGGACGTCTGCTCTAACCCGTGCGACGCAAAACGTTTCTGATGCTTGCGCCCGCGCCGCTATTCGTCGCGCGGGCCGCGCGGGCGCAGAGCGATGCGGACCCGGCAATAACCTCGGCTCGCCCCGCGTTGCGCGTCTTGCTCGGCCCGGGCGAAGCCTCGCCCGGCGCGGACGGAACCTTCGCATTCCAGGGGCGGCTCTATCGCGGAAGTTTTACACGCCTGGACGACGGCCAGATCGTGAACCTCGTGGATTTAGAAGCGTACGTCGGCAGCGTCGTTCCGGCGGAGATGTCGCCGCGCTGGCCGGCGGCGGCGCTGGAAACGCAGTCGATCTGCGCGCGCACCTACGTTTTGCAGCGCAGCAACCCAGGCCGCCCCTACGATCTGGTGCCCTCGGAGTTGGACCAGGTCTATCGCGGCATCGAGGGCGAGTCTCCCAACGCGACTGCCGCGGTGAGCGCCACCGCCGGTAAGGTGCTGCGCTTTAGCGCGGGTTTCGCGCAGGTCGCATATTCGTCGTGCTGCGGCGGACACACTGAAGCGTCGTCGGATGCCTGGGGCGGTATCCCGATTCCGTACCTCGGAGGCGTCGTCTGCACGTCATGCAGCGACTCTCCGTACTTTCGCTGGAGCTCCTCCCTGACGCTGGAGAGCATCGCATCGAGCCTCCCGGCCTCTCTGGCTTCGATCGGCGATCTCGTCGATCTCCGCATTGCGCAACGCGATGCCAGTGGGCGCGCCCGCGTCATCGAGCTGGTCGGACGCAATGACAGCGTTACCGTACAAGGCAGCGCGTTTCGCCGAGCCGTCGGCCCGCGTACGCTGCGCAGTTTGCTGATCACCGCGGTGCAGCATTGGCCCGACTCGCCGGATATCGATATCGAAGGCGGTGGCTTGGGACACGGTGTTGGTTTGTGCCAGTGGGGCGCGCATGGAATGGCGCTCGCGGGGGCCGGCGCTGCGGGAATCTTAGCGCATTACTTCCCGGGGACGGTCGTCAACGATCTCGAGCGATGAGCGGTATGCGGCGGCGTACGATTACGAGCTGCCCAAAGAACTGATCGCGCAGCAGCCGGCGGTCCGGCGCGACGAAAGCCGTTTGTTGGTACTCGACGGCGACGGCACGCACGACCGAGTCTTTCGCGACCTGCCGAAGGTGCTTCGCAACGACGACCTTCTCGTCCTCAACGAAACTCGAGTTATCGCCGCACGTCTCTTTGGCGAGCGTACGCGCGGCATGGCGAGCGTCGAACTGCTCCTGCTTCATCCCGCCGGCTCCCTGCGCTACGATCGCGAAGCGCTGGCCTGGATCGCGTTGGCG
>JABCZE010000164.1 GCA_013289785.1 Vulcanimicrobiota bacterium
CCGTGATCGCCGTCCCCGTAGGTCGTGACGACGAAGATCCCGTTGCCCGCACGGTTGACGCTGATCGTAATGCTGCGCAGGTCGGAAGCGTTGTAGCCGTACTTCGTTGCGACGATGTTCACGATCGGTTTGGCCCAGGTCACGAGCGCAACCGTCCCGGCGATATTGTCGACGTGAACGATCGGCGTCGCGCCGCTATCGATCGCTTGATGGAACTGTTCGTGAACGCGCTCGCCGAACGACCCGGAGCACGCGCAGAGCGCGAGCAGCAACACCCGCAACACCGCCGCGCTACGCAACTCGATCACGGCTTTTTTAGCTTATAGCCGACGCCGTAGACGGTAAGCACGTAGGCAGGGTCGCGGCTATCGCGTTCGATCTTCCCGCGTAAGTTGTTGATGTGGCGGTCGAGCGTACGCTCGTAAATTTTGCCGCCGTCTTGCAGGCGATCGAGCAACTCCGCGCGCGTGAAGACTTCTCCGGGATTTCCCGCAAGAATCCCGAGAATGCGAAACTCGGTGGCGGTGAGGTTTGCAGGCTTCCCGGCGATCCGAGCGTCGGCAGCTATTAGGTCGATCTCCAGCTCGCCGATCCGCAAAGCCTTTCCCCCGCCGTCTCGCGCCGCCGATCGCTCGTCAACGCGCCGCAGGAGCGCGCGCACGCGCGCGAGCAGCTCGCGCGGCGAAAAGGGTTTGGTTACATAATCATCGGCGCCGAGCTCCAATCCGACGATCCGATCCGACTCCTCTCCGAGGGCGGTCAGTACGATCGCCGGCAGCAGCGAGCCCGACGAGCGAGTCTCGCGTAGTACGTCGAGCCCGCTCCCGTCCGGCAGCGAAACGTCGAGAATCATGACGTCGGGTTCGGAGCGATGCAACGCCGCGAATGCTTCGGCAACGGTGCCGCAGAGCGTGGTTTCAAAACCGCCGTCGCGCAAATAACTTTCGAGGACCTCGACGATGCGAGGCTCGTCCTCCAGAACTAGTACGTGCCTGCGCTGCAAGCCCTTTCACCACCTACGCATTTTCAGGTTGCCTTCTCTAGGCTTTCCTCATCTTGTAGCCCACTCCGTAGACGGTTAGGACGTACGCCGGATTGCGCGGATCTTTCTCGATCTTCTTCCGGAGATTGTTGATGTGGCGGTCGAGCGTGCGTTCGTAGATTTCACAATCGTCGCCAAGGCGGTCCAGCAGATGCGAGCGAGTAAAGACCTCGCCGGGATTCTCGGCAAGAACCGCAAGAATTTGGAACTCCGTCGCGGTCAGCGCTGCGGGTTCGCCTTCGACGTTCACCTCGTGAAAACTATAGTCGATCTCCAGGTCGCCGACCCGGGTTCTGTGGGCCGGCTTATCGTTGCGCGCGCCGTCGCCTCCTTCGCTCATTCTTCGCAGCAGCGCGCGAACGCGAGCCACCAGCTCGCGCGGCGAGAAGGGCTTCGTTACATAATCGTCGGCGCCGAGCTCCAATCCGACGATGCGATCGGCTTCCTCTCCGCGGCTGGTGAGCATGATCGTCGGAATCCGCGGGTTGTGCCCGGATGCGGTCCGTAAAACGTCGAGGCCGCTGCCGTCGGGAAGCGTGACGTCGAGAACCAGAAGGTCGGGATGTAGTCGCTCGAGGGCAGCGATGGCTTCCGCGATGCTGCCGGCCGACTCGACGAGCATCCCCTCGCGCTCCAGATAGGCCACGATAACCTCGACGATTTGTGGCTCGTCGTCCACGACGAGAATGCTGCGTCGCTCCATTTTACCCCGGTTCGCCCCCCTGCAAGAGCTTGGATGCGCGCCGCAAAGCATCGGCCACCGCCTCCAAGCGTGAAGGCGTGGGCGCGACGAGGCCGTCGATCATGCCCTCGACGTTTGCCAGCGCGATGGCGAGCAGATTCCCCAACTCGTGCCGTCCTTCATCCGAGCGTTGCACGCCGTGTGATTCCGCGGGGAGCCTCCAGGAGCCCTATCGCGAACGGACGCATCCGGCCACGCGGCGAAGAAAAAGCCATGGATACGGCTGCCTATTCCCTGGCAGATATTGCGGGAAGCCGCTTTCCGCTGCTGGAGTATGCGCCTGACGCAACGGTCATCGTCGATCCGCACGGCACGGTGCGCCTGGTCAACGCTCAGACGGAAAGGCTTTTCGGCTACTACCGGGAGGAGCTCCTCGGCCAACGAGTGGAGCGGCTGATCGCGCGCTACCACGGGAATCAGTTCGAGGAGCGCAGCGTCTATTTCGCCGACCCTCAGGTCCTGCCGATGGGCGTCGGCCGCGAACTCTACGGGCGTCACAAAGACGGAAGCGAGTTCCCCGTAGAGATCAGCTTGAGCCCGCTTTCGACGACCGAAGGCACCTTCGTGGCAATCGCCATTCGCGACGTCACGGAGCGCATCGCAACCCAGCAGCGCCTTCAAGAGCTCAACGCACAGCTCGAGAACGCGAATCGCGCGAAAGACCATTTCCTAGCATCGATGAGCCACGAGCTGCGAACCCCGCTCAACGCGGTTCTCGGCTTTACCGGAACGCTCCTCATGAGGCTTCCCGGACCCTTAACCAACGAGCAGGAACGGCAGCTTCAGATCGTTCGCTCCAGCGCCACGCACCTGCTCTCGTTGATCAACGATATTCTCGATTTGTCCAAGATCGAGTCGGGCAAGCGCGATCTGTCGTTCGAGCCGGTCCGCGTCGAAGAAGTAATCGCAGAAGTCTACGCGGCGCTCTCGTCGTCCGCGCACGATAAAGGGCTGGCTTTCACGGCGTCTGCCGGTGCGCAACCGGCCGAACTCGTCACCGACCGGCGCGCGTTGCATCAGATTCTTTTGAACCTTGCCAACAATGCGATCAAATACACGCAAACCGGTTCGGTGCGAATCGATACGGCTTTGGCAACCTGGCAAGGATCTTCCGCGCTCGAGATCGGCGTCAGCGATACGGGCATCGGCATTAAGGAGAGCGATTTGAAGCGGCTTTTCGAAGCCTTCGAACAGCTCGATCCCACGAGCACTCGCCGGTTTGAAGGAACGGGCCTCGGGCTCTACCTATCGCGAAGCCTCACGCTTCTTTTGGGTGGCTCCTTAAACGTGGTCAGCGAATTCGGAGCCGGCAGCACCTTCACGCTGACGCTGCCGCTCGTCGGTCGTCCGTCATAAAATGCCGGGTCGGATACTCGTCGCCGACGACAACGTCGCGAACCTCGAGCTCATGCTTTACCTGCTGCGCGCCTTCGGTTACGCGCCCGAAGGCGTGGCGGACGGCATCGCGGCTTTCCAAGCAATTTCCTGCGGCAACTTCGATATGGTCGTGAGCGACATCCTCATGCCGGGAATCGACGGCTACGAGCTGGCGCGCCGCATGAAAAGCGACCCACGGCTCAGGCAGACTCCACTGGTCGCCGTGACCGCGCTCGCGATGTCGGGCGACCGGGAACGGGTCGCCAAAGCCGGCTTCGACGGTTACATTACTAAGCCGATCGAGCCGCAAACGTTCGTTTCGCAACTGCAAGCCTTTCTGCCGCCCGGCCCCTGCTGATGGCAACGGTGCTCGTCGCCGACGACGATGGCGATACCCGGCTCCTCGTCCGCACCGTGCTCGAACACGCCGGCCATTGCGTCGTCGAGGCAGAGAATGGTTCGGCCGCGCTTTCGGTGGCCGAGGACAAGCGTCCCGATCTGATTCTTCTCGATCTCTCGATGCCGTCGATGAGTGGAGCCGAGTTCATGCGCGCGCTACGCGTGAATCCGCAGACGCGCTCGCTGGCCGCTGCGCTCTATACGGCAACGCCGATGAACGCGGCGATTAGAGATTTCATCGAGATCTATGCGATGGCAGGCGTCGTTCCGAAGCCTTCCGAACCGCTCGAGTTGGTAGAGGCCGTCGAACGCCTATTGCAACGGACGGCCGCAGGTTAAGAAGGACTTAGAAATGCGGCGATTCCCTCGGCATTCACAATGCCGTGGTAGCTTTACGTCATGACGAGCTTAAAGGAGAGCACGTTCTTGGATTGCACTGCCGACCAAACCCAGCAAGGGCTTGAGAACTTTTTCAATTCCTTGCGAAAGCGGGACGGCATCTCGCGTTTTCGGCTGCGCGTGCCGGTGCGCGGCGCAACCAACTATGGGCTCTCGCTCGATCGCGAAGTTCTCATCGAGGCGCGCCGAGCTCGGCACGACGGTGAAGTTCGCTCGCGGTTCGAGATCGCGTGGATGCCCGAGGGCAGCGTCGTCTTTCCGCGATTCGAGGGCACGTTGGCGATCGGCGGCAAGAGTGATTCCGGTCGCTCTTGCATCGAACTCGACGGCTCATACACGCCGCCCTTCGACGGCACGGGTAAGATTTTCGACGCGGCGATCGGCCATCAGATTGCGCAAGCCACGGCGCGCGAGTTCCTCAAAGATTTGAAGATCGCCATCGAAGCGCAATTGTCGGTTTAGGACCTTCGTTACGGAGCGAGGAAGAGGTGCTGCGTCCGGGTGACGCAACCCGCTGAACCGCCCAGACAACTCAGTCTCAAGACGGGCTTTGCGCCGCCCTGGAGCGGCAACCCAAAGACATCGAGTTCACCGTTGAGCAGCAGCAGCGTGTAGAAGCGTTGGCGTGGCGGATCTGCGGTCAGCGCGCCGACGACCGTGTCCACGTGGTCGTTGGGAATGAGCCCTTGGGTCGGCTGGAGCGGCTCGTAGAACTGCCCC
>JABCZE010000165.1 GCA_013289785.1 Vulcanimicrobiota bacterium
GGCGCAGGCGACGGCGCTGACCGATCTTGCCGATGCGCTCGAGCTTCCGGAGCCGCCGCATCGGATCGAGTGTTACGACATCTCGAACATCCAGGGGACCAACCCGGTCGCATCGATGGTCGTTTTTGTCGAAGGGCGACCGAAGAAGAGCGAGTACCGCAAGTTCAAGATTCAGTACGATCGCGGACCGAACGATTTCGCGATGATGCAGGAGACGCTGCGCCGGCGGCTGCGGTATTTGCGGCGCGAGACCGATCGTACCGACACGCCGGTGGAGCGCGAGTTGGCAAAGAAAGAGAAGTTCAATAAGAAGCCCGACTTGCTGCTGATCGACGGCGGAAAGGGCCAACTCAGCGCCGTGGTCGAGGTACTCGAGGAGCTCGACATGACCGGCCTTCCGCTTGCCGGTCTGGCCAAAGAGCATGAGTGGCTGTATCTTCCCAATCAGTCCGAACCCATCGTCTTGCCGGCCAACTCGGCGGCGTTGCACCTCGTCGCCCGAGTGCGCGATGAAGCGCACCGATTCGCCGTGACCTACCACCGCCAGCGGCGCGCCAAGTCGATGACGAGTTCGGCGCTCGACGCGCTCGACGGCGTCGGGCCGGTGCGCAAGAAGCGGCTTTTGACGGCCTTCGGCTCTCCGGCCGGGATTCGGCGTGCCGCATTGGACGAAATAGCGGCCGTAAAAGGGATGAGCCCTTCCTTAGCCGCAAAGGTCAAGCAAGCACTTGAAGGAGGGTACAGACCATGAACTTACTTCTGCGCTTCATCGTCACCGCGCTGGTATTCTATCTCATCTGCAAGTACGTCCCGGGCTTTCACATCGTATCGGTCTGGGGAGCTGTAATTGCGGCGCTCGTCTTTGGGCTGGTTAACGCGATTATCGGGCCCATTCTACGGCTGATCTCGCTGCCGCTGACGCTGATCACGCTCGGCCTGTTTTCGTTGGTCATCAACTATCTGCTCTTTGTGATCACGGCCGCGCTTCTGCACTTAAACAGCGGCGACATCAATCCGTGGCTGGCGAACCTCTATGGCGCCATCATCATGATGATCGTCTCCACGCTGATGCACCAGGGGAGCAAAGCTGCGGAGACCGCTCGCTAGGCGTTTCGCACCCGGGGCGCTCCGAGAAACCCTCGGCTTGCCCCGGCGTGTTATACTGTTTGTCGCTTCAGGGTGTCATCCTGAGCGCAGTCGAAGGACAAACATGGGGCTGAAACAGGTTCGACAGGAACGCTGTAGTCGGCGTCAGCAGGCGGAGTTGCGAGCTCTCCTAAAACGATCGCAACGGCAATAACTGCCAACAACGAATACGCACTGGCTGCCTAATCTAGGCTAGTCACCGGACGCAGAGAGTCGGCCCGAACCACTCTGCCTTCCGGTCACAAACTCGGGCTGGCGCGATCGCGTGATTCGACGCTCGTGCGAGATAAAGAATCTGCAGCGACCGGTAAGCCACGCTTCGAGGCGTCCGGTCGAATAAGACAAATTCGGAGCTGAGCCTGGAGAACGCGCCGGTTTAGTTTCTTGGACTCGGGGGGCAGTACCCCGACAGCTCCACCATTTTTTCTTTCTATTCCGCCCGATATGTAGCGATCTGCCAATCGTTGCCGCAGGGATCGGTAATCATCGCGCGGCGGTCTCCGTATGGGGTATCGACGGGCGCTTCGATCGACGTCGCGCCTGCCGCGAGCGCGCGGTCGTAGACTGCGTCAGCATCGTCGACATAAAGATAGAGAAGCGCGTGAGTGGCGCGGCGGGCACTAGTGTCGCTGATCATCACGATCGAGTCGCCGATCTGCAGGACCGTCGGTCTTCCGATTTCGTAGGCGCCGCTTGCTCCGAACGCGTCGCGCAGAAACGTCACCAGTTTACGCGCGTCTCGAACTACGAGACGCGGGGTTACGTTATGCCAACCCGGAGGGGCACAATCGGCCATTGAGCTGGAATTGTTCATGTGAGCAGTGGTTGCCTGCGCCTGTAGTCCAAGATTTGACAAATGGCACCATTTAGTCTAATATTGGATTGTGTCGCCCACGGTAGCGGCCTCGCCGCGAGATCTGTCAGCGCCGGCAGTCCGGGCTTTCGACAAGATCGCGATCGCCTGGCAGATGGATGTAGCCGAGCAGCGAGCCGCACTTGGCGGCGTTTCAAGACAGACGATTTACAACTGGCGCGAACATCCCGAACGAGCGCGGTTGAGCGACGATCAGCTTGACCGGATATCCTACCTTTTGGGTATTTACAAGGCGCTGCATATCCTGTTTACCCGGCCAGAGCAGGCCGATTCGTGGATTCGTCGTCCGAACTCGTCGGTTCCGTTCGGTGACCGGCCGGCTGCCGATTTGCTGTTTAGTGGGCGCATGCTCGACCTAATTCGGGTGCGGCGTTATCTCGACGGCGCACGCGGCGCGTGGTGAGGCGGGTTAACTGGCCTGAGAGTTATCGCATCATCCAGTCGCGTTTTCCGTTTGTTGGAATTTTCGATCGGATTGCCGATCCAAGCGATCTCGAGGCGATTCTCGCCATCGAAGCCCGGACCAACGATCGCATCCTCGACGAAACGGGTGTAATTGCGCTGGTTCGCCCGAGGGACCGAATCGGCGGCCCCGGCGCCACTCCCATCATGGCAGCGTTTACCCACACGAAGCCGAGCCGATTTTCGGATGGCTCCTTTGGCGTCTACTATGCCGCGCGGCACTTGCCGACAGCCGTCTCTGAGAGTGCGTTTCACACTGAACGCTTTTATCGCGCAACAAATGAAGCCAGCGCCGACATCGATATGCGTGTTTACGCCGCTCGGATTACTGGACGTTTTGACGACATGCTGAGCCTGGCGGCCGGCGACGCGCGCCTCAATCCGGATTCCTACGAAGCGTCGCAAGCTTATGCACGCCAAGTCTACGATGCTGACAAACTCGACGGAATCGCCTACAAAAGTGTTCGCGACCACCAGCATCGCCCCGCCGTCGCGTGCGTGCGACCATCGGCCATACGCAACTGCTATTCGCATAGCTACATGCTTTACCGTTGGGATGGGACTGCGGGGAAGATCGTCGATATTGTGAAGCGGGAAGCGATAGGATTTGATTGATCCTATCGTCGGCCGATCGCACTACGGGCAGGGTGATGGGGACGCTGGATTATTGGCGATTTCGACGCTAACGATCTGTGCAGTCGGATCGCCTTGCAGGTACCGCCCATTATATGTGTTTTCGAAGGGTTCGGTGAAGCAAAGCTTCGGCGAAACGAACTGCGGGTCGATCGGGCCGCCGGCGCCTAGCGAATCCGCAAAAACCCACTGGCCTTGACTCGCACTCGTTCCCGCGGCGAATGCGTTGAAGGCCCAGACACTCGACGGCGTGGGAGTTGGTGCGGATGATGGCGACGGTGAAGGCGTGTATCCCCGAAGGACCGACTTTTGGACGAGCATCGAAAACTCAGTCCCAGCACCGTTGCTGTTCGGATTGTACGAAAACTGTTGCGGCGTCGGGTATAAGGGTACCCAACCCGGCGGACCTTTCCCGGCCTTGGGCGGGACGAACTGCACCACTTCGGCCGAGGATGTGCCTGCGTTGCCCCGCGCGATCAGCGCGATGCGATAACCTGCCCAGTTCGTTTGTACCGTGTCGGTCGACGGCGTTACGCCGGTGCCGGAGGTGTTGAAGACGAACATGTATTCATAACTCGAGAAATTGAACGGCTGAGCAACGTCAAAGACCAGCGAAACATAGCCTGGAGGAGCACCGCCGGCTCCCAACCCTGGCGGGTTTGGCGTGACTTGCCGGCCGCAGGCACAAACGGAGAGCGCCACCCCCGAGATGGCGATAAATCCTAAACCCGTTGCTTTATGCACAGTTCTCCTTCCGACAGCGGCAATCGTACATGTCCCTCCTGTGCCAACGCTTAGACGGTGAGACGGCCGGCCCAGCGCAGTAAACGCGCGCGGTTAATAACCGACGGCGATACGATTCGGTAAGACGACGCCGTCGGTAATCGTTCGTATAACTCGCGAGCCGTCGCGAGCGACGACCACGACATCGCTGTGCTTCCCGTAGCTTTCAGCGTACACGTAGCCGTCGGCATCGATCGCTAGCGAGTCGACAGACTTCGTGCCGCGAGTAATTCGGTGCTGCGGGGATTTGCCGGTCGAGGAATAGACGCTGATCCAACCCGGCTTGGTAACGCCGTAGCTGAGCGACGGGTTGTTTGCGACGACGAGCAGGCCGTCGTTTCCGCTGACGAGCGCGTCGGGATTGTCGATGCCGTCCCTCAGAACGCGAAACGGCACGCCGGCTCCCGGTGCGTACTCGGCGACCGAGCCGGTACCTTTTCTTGCATAGCAGCTAGGGCAGTTTGCGACGTACAGGTTTCCGGATGCGTCAAACGCGAGCGCGACTCGCGTATCGATTCCATTCCTCCAGAGCCGTCAACGGCGAGCGCGTCGACATTGTAGGTGTGGGGCCCGATGCTGCGGATGACTCTGTCGCTGTGCGACGCGTATTCTGAGATAAAGCCGTTGTCGGAGACGTACACGTCACCCTTGGCGTCGAAAGCGAACACGCGGACGTCACCAGAGTAGATGTTTAGCAAAATGGAGCCGCCGCCGGGATTATATACGGTGATGTCGCCATAGGTTGGGAGCCCGTTTCCTGTATAAACG
>JABCZE010000166.1 GCA_013289785.1 Vulcanimicrobiota bacterium
GACGTTGCCGCCCGACCACGAAACGTCACTGAAGCCCGGCTGGCGGTTGCAATGGCACGACGCGACGCTGGTGACCGGCAACGGGATCGGTATGGCGTTTCCTTACCCGCTTCAGCCGGGTCCGCTAGCGCAGCGAATCACATTTTGGGCGCCCGTCGCGCTGTTTTTCTACTTCTTCGTGATGCTCGCGATCACGGCGCTGCGCAAGATCGACCTGCACCCGGTCAACTATTTTTTCCTCGCCGCTTCGTTCTTCGCGTTTCACTTGCTCTTCGCGTACCTGGTCGACCGAATCCCGATCGAGGCCGCGTTCGCGATATGCTCGGCGGTCACGATGTTCCTTACGATCTCGTACCTGCGCTTGGTCGTCGGCTGGCGGTTCGCCGCCGTCGAGAACGGGCTCGCCCAGCTCGTCTATCTCGTCTTGTTCTCGTATGCTTTATTCAACGAGGGCTGGAGCGGCCTGACGATCACGATCGGCGCCATCGTCACGCTGTTCGCAATCATGCAGCTCACTGGAAGGATCCGCTGGAGCGACCATCTCGCCGAGGGCGCCGCGTGATCTATTCGTAGTCCGGGGCGAAGTAGTCGCTGGGATATTGTTGCATGAAGAACTTTGGCGGTAGCGGCGCCGCGATCTTTACGAACTTGGCCGGACTCTGCGAGAAGTCGAAGCATTCGCCGGCGGGCGATTTCGCGCGCCTGTCGGCCGGCGTCGCGAGATGACCCAGACCCCACAGATCTTCGGCGAACTTGATCACGCTGGCGGTCTCGTACTGATCGTGGCAAACGAAACCGTGCCTGACGTACGGCGAGAGCATCACCAGCGGAACTCGCATCCCCAAGCTGTCGCGGTCCCCGTAGGGCGGCGGCACCGGGTCGTACAGGCCGCCCCAGTCGTCCCACTGGATGAAGATTGCCGTCGAGTCCCAGAACGGGCTCTTGCCGACCGCATTAACGAGCGCCGCAACCCACGAAGGCCCGAAGCCGCCCGGGCAGTTGACGTGATCGGAGTCGTCGCAGACCGGCGTGATCCACGTGAAGTTGGCAAGCTTCCCGGCCTTCACGTCGGTTAAGAACTTCCAGTTTGGCGTGATGATGTTCTTCCAGTCGGGCCCGAAGTAGATGTGCCGTACGGCCTGATAGCTCGACCACACCGCTCCGTCGTGGCTCCCCGAGCCGTACTTGGTGGCGTAGAAGCGCCACGTGAGCTTGGCTTTATCGAGTTCGTCGCCCAACGTTTGGTAATCGAAGCATGCCGAGTGATAACCGCCGATCGTGCGCTGCTTCGTAATATACGCAACTTCCGAACCCTTTATCGGACAACCCCAAGATCCGCTGGGAAGGTCGACGCTCCAGTTTGCCTGCGCGGCGATGATGTACTGATGCGCGACGAAGCTCTCGTCGAGCTGCGATTGAAACATATGGTCGGCAAGCGCACCTTCGTGCGCCATGTCGAAGTACGGCTTCGAGTCGCTATGCGGTACGTAGACGTATTCGGAATACTTGACGGGACCGCCGCCGTTCTCTTCGTTATTGAAGCCGTCGTTGCGGCAGTCGGTACCTGGGAGGCTGCCGGTTCCGTCGCACGCCGAGATGAATGCGGCCAACGAGTGATCGATCACGTACTGCCGCGACAGCGGTACGGGCTCCAGCTTAACCGTCTCGCCGGTTGAGATTTTCCCGCTCTTGACGGTTAACGCGCCGGGATAACCGTAGAAAAGATCGTTGAAGCTGCGGTTTTCTTGCACGATATAAACGATGTGCTTGATCTTCCCGGCGCCGGTCGAATCGAGCACGCGCAGTGCCTCGCTGCTTTGCATATATGGCAAGGGCTGCGAAACCGACCCGCAGCCCGACAGTACGAACGCCATTGCCGTCAATGCGGCAGCGCGTTGGCTCGAAAATGTTTTCATCTGTTAAAATCCGATGGCTTTAGGTCGTCAAGGAACTTTTTGAATCGGGCCATTTCGGTGTCGTTCGCCGGCCGTTTCTCGGTGGTGGCCGCCTCTTCGAGCACGATCTTGTCGGAGACGAAGATCGGCGCCGGAACTCGCAGCGCGAGCGCGATTCCGTCGGAGGGGCGTGCGTCGATTTCTTGCAGTTCGCCGTTGGTGCGCACGACGAGCTTGGCGAAAAAAGTCGAATCTTTGATGTCGTGAATTACGACCTGCTCGAGGTTGGTGTTGAGCGACTCGAGGATGTTGCGCATGAGATCGTGCGACAGCGGACGCGGCACCGGCGCGCCTTCCAGTGCGAGTGCGATCGCCGTCGCTTCGAAGGGACCGATCAGTATCGGGAGATAATGCGAACCGTCCATATCCTTAAGGATGACCACGGGATCATGGGTTAGGAGGTCGATTCCTAGCTTGTCGACCTTCATTTGGCGCATGCAGACCTATCCGACACCCCCGCCGGATTCTCTTGCCGAAGCATGCAGCCCCTCGCGCCCGCGCAAGGGCGAGGCGTGCGAGCGGCCGAACCCGCGGGCTGTCAAGTATGCCACTCTCCTGCGGAATCGTCGGTTTGCCCAACGTCGGCAAGTCCACAATTTTTAATGCGCTCACCCGCTCGGCCCAGGCCCTGGCCGCAAACTATCCGTTTGCGACGATCGAGCCCAACGTCGGCGAGGTCGCGGTACCGGACCCACGGCTGCAGGTCCTTCAACGGCTGGCGAGCGCCGCGCGGATCATCCCGGCAACCGTCCGCTTCGTGGACATCGCGGGCTTGGTGCGGGGCGCCAGCGCGGGCGAGGGGCTCGGCAACGCCTTTCTCAGCCACATTCGTGAGACCAACGCGATAGCGATGGTGATTCGCTGCTTTGAGGACGATGAGGTGACGCACGTTGAGGGCACCGTCGATCCGCGTCGCGACGCCGAGATCATCGGAATCGAGCTGGCGCTGGCGGATCTTGCGACGATGCGAAAGCGGCTCCCGAAGATCGAGCGCGAGATTCGGGCAAACCCTAAGATGCGTGAATATCTCGCAGCCGCGCAACGGCTGACCGCCGCGCTGGAAGAGGCGCGTCCGGCGCGCAGCTTCGCGGCGGACTCGCCCGAGGGTCTGGTTGCGGCCGAATCGTTCCTGCTGACCTCCAAACCGATCCTGTACGTCGCCAACGTGGACGAGAACCAAATCGGCAAAAGTTCGGACAAGGTACGAGCCGTCGAGGAGATTGCTCGCGAGGATGGCGGCCGGGCCATCGTGCTCAGCGGCAAGGTCGAAGCCGAGCTGGCCGGGCTTTCGGAAGCCGAGGCCGCCGAGTTTCGGCAGGAACTGGGCATCGAGCGCAGCGGGCTGGACGATTTGGCGGCAGAAACCTACGAGGTGCTGGGCCTCATGACGTTCCTCACGGCGGGCGAAAAGGAGGCTCGTGCCTGGCCGATTCGCAAGGGGACGGCGGCGCCCCAGGCGGCCGGTACGATTCATAGCGATATCGAGCGGGGCTTCATCCGCGCCGAGATCATTTCGTATGACGATTACGTGCAGTACCAGACCATGGAGGCGCTGCGCGCCGCTGGGCGCCTTCGGAGCGAGGGCCGGGAGTATCTGATGCAAGAGGGCGACGTCGTAAACTTCCGATGCAACGTTTGAATCGAGGGGCTCGGCCGCGCAAATCGGGAAAGGGTAGCGCATGACCACTGCCCTGCGCGAAACGGCGCCCTCCGTCCGCGATGTTTCGGTCTTCGGCGACGCGATCGCGTACTTTAACGAAGCCGCCGATTTGCTCGAGCTCGACGCCGGCATGCGCCGGATCCTCACCCATCCCTCGCGCCAGATTATCTTCTCGATTCCGTTTCAGCGAGATTCGGGCGAGTTCGAGGTCTACACCGGCTATCGCGTGCAGTACAACTTCGCGCGCGGACCGGCCAAGGGCGGGATCCGCTACCATCCGGGCGTGACGCTCGACGAAGTGACCGCACTGGCCTTTTGGATGACGTGGAAGTGCGCCGTCGTCGATCTGCCGTTCGGCGGCGGCAAGGGCGGCGTCACCTGCGATCCCGCGACGCTGTCGTCAAACGAACTCGAACGCATCACGCGCCGGTATGCCGCCGAGCTGGTCGAGGTCGTCGGCCCCGATAAGGACGTGCCGGCACCCGACGTTAACACTACGCCGCAAGTGATGGCCTGGTTCATGGACACGTACTCGATGCACGTGCGCCAGAACATGCCGGGCGTGGTCACCGGCAAGCCGCTGGAGATCGGCGGCTCGCGAGGCCGTGTGGAAGCGACGGGCCGCGGCGTAACGATCTGCGCGCTCGACGAGATGGCCGAAATGGGGCTGCGGCCCGAACAAGCGACGATTGCCATCCAAGGCTTCGGCAACGTCGGGCGCTACGCGGCAAAACTCTTCGAAGACCGCGGCTGCAAAGTGGTCGGCATCTCCGACGTGACGGGTGCGTACTATAACGAGGGGGGCATCAACGTCTTCGGCGCGATGGAGCACACGTCAAAGTTCGGAACGCTCGAAGGTTTTAAAGGTGGAGACCGGATCACCAACGCCGAGCTGTTGACCAGCCCCTGCGACGTGCTCGTTCCCGCCGCGCTCGAAAAGGTTTTTACTCCCGAGCTGGCATCGAAGGTTCAGGCGAAGCTCTTAGTTGAGGGCGCGAACGGACCA
>JABCZE010000167.1 GCA_013289785.1 Vulcanimicrobiota bacterium
CGTCGAGGCCGCCAAGCTGCGTGAGATCTCGCAGCTCGAGTTCAATGCGAACTCGATCGAGGGCTTGGCCCTGGAGTGGAGCCAAGCCGTTGCGGTGCAAGGCCTTTCGTCGCCCGACGATATGGTCGAGCAGTATCAGGCAGTGAGCGTCGCCGACGTCAATCGAGTCTTGCGAACCTACGTCGACAACCAGCGGGCCGTCGTCGTCTACGCCGTTCCGCAAAACGCCGGCGCGGCGACGTCGAGCGGCCAGATGGCCAAAGAAAACAACGTGATTCCGCCAAGCTCGCACGAGCCGCTGCCGAGCTGGGCTGCGCGCGTTCTCGACAACCTGCAAGTGCCGCAGCAGACGATATCTCCGGCCGACATGACGCTGCCCAACGGCATTCGCCTGATCGTGCAGCCCGAAAGCATCTCTCACACCGTCGTCGTTGCAGGGGAGATCGAAAACAACGAGGACCTTCAGGTGCCGCCCGAACAGGAAGGGGTCGCCGACGTCACCGCCGGCCTTCTGCCCTTCGGAACGACGACCTACGACCGCATCGCATTTCAAACCGAGCTCGACAAGATTGCCGCGTCGACCGAGGCCGGAACGAGTTTCGGGCTCGACGTCCTGTCGTCGCAGTTCGACCGCGGAATGCAACTGCTCGCCGACGAGGAGCTTCACCCCGCCTTTCGGCCGGCAGATTTTGCGGTCGTGCAACAGCAGACCGGAGGTGAGCTTGCCGGAGCGATGACGACGCCGCAGCATCTGGCAGACGTCGCATTAAATAAAGCCCTCTATCCGCCCGGCGATCCCGAGCAGCGGTTTGCGACCCCGAAGACCGTGGGCGCGTTGACGCTTGCCGACGTCAAGAGCTGGTTCGCAACCGCCTATCGTCCGGACCTCACCACGATCGTCGTCATCGGCGATACGACGCCGGAGGCCGCAAAGGCGATCGTTGAAAAGTACTTCGGAGCGTGGAGTGCGACGGGACCGAAACCCACCATCGATCTTCCCGCGGTTCCGCTCAACACGGCAAGCCAGATCGAGGTTCCGGCGACCGGGCGCGTGCAGTCCTCCGTGCAGCTGATGGAAACGGTGGATCTGGTTCGCAAGGATCCCGCGTGGCCGGTGCTGCAGCTTGCCAATAGCGTCTTGACCGGCGGATTCTACTCGTCGCTGCTGTTTCACGATCTGCGCGAGGTTCATGGTTACGCGTATTCGATCGACAGCCGCTTCGCCGCGGACAAGACTCGCGGGACGTTCGCCTTGGACTACGGTTGCGATCCACAAAACGTCGTGCCGGCCGAGTCGCAAATTCAGGCCGTCTTGGAGCGCTTGCAGCGCGAGCCGATCGAGCCCGACCGCCTGCTGCGCGCCAAAGCCTTGCTGATGGGCGAGGTGCCGATCCGCGAGGCGAGTTACGACGGCGTTACCGATCAGCTGCTGAAGTACGCGTCGCTCGACCTCCCGCTGGATCAGAACGTCATCGATGCCCGCGCGCAGCTCGATGCGACGCAAGAGAGCGTCCGAGCTGCCTTAGCCAAATTCGTTCGCCCGCGCGGCTTCGTGCGTGTCGTTACGGGTCCCGGGCCGCGCTAGTGGCAGGCTGCTAGCCATGGATGCGATTCGCGGAATCGGATTCGATCTGGATCACACGCTCGCGATCGACAACCACCTCGAGCGCGTCTGCTTTCTGCGACTGCTCCGGAGCGTGGCGTCGCGAGGTGGCCGGAGCCTCGGTACGCTCGCCGATGAAATCGATTCCGTCGATCGTCTGCTGGCCCGTCAGCGCATCGGCGCGATCACGATCGACGAAACCGTCCGGCTTTTCGTGGCGGAGCGTGGTTTGACGGGGAGCGATTGGTTTGTGGAGACATTCCGGAAGATGGCCGTGGAGAGCGTCGAGGAGTTCGTCGTGCCGCTCCCTGGAGTCGAGCAGACAATGGAAGAGCTGCAAAAACGCGGAATCCAGGTAGCCGTGCTGACCAACGGTTGGGATCCTTTGCAGAAGCGTAAGGCGGAGCAGGCGGGTTTTCACGGGCAGGTGCTGGTGTGTAGCGAGATCGCCGAGCGCAAGCCCGCGGCGAAGGCGTTCGAGCGCCTCTTGCGCGCCCTGGGCACGGACCCGCGGCAAACCTGCTACGTCGGAGACGACCCGCGCGATGACGTTGCCGGAGCCGAGCAGGCCGGTCTGCAGGCAGTATGGGTCGATTGGGAAGGTCGTGAGTATCCGGCTGACCTACCGCCGCCGGCCCACACGATCCACACGCTCGTGGAGCTGCTGGCGGTCGTTCCGCAATGCGCGCGCGCGTCGTGATCGGTCGCGGTGTTCTGGCATGCATCGCCTGCCTCGTCGTCTGCACCGGGGTGGCCGCGCCTTCCTTCGACTCCGCCGCGGATGGCAAGTATCAAGGAAAGCTCGTAGACCTCGAGCGGAGCTATACGATGTGGGGCCTGCAAGAGAACCCGTCGGCCGCGACCGATGCCGGGATTCACACGTACGATAGCCTGCTTGCCGATTATTCGCCCACGACGCAAGCCGCGGAGATGACGAAGCTGCGCCGGTATCGCAACGAGTTGGCCGCGCTCGAGCCGCCGGCAGACGCGACCGCGCACGAGCGCGTCGACTACCTGCTGATCCGCTCGAATATCGAGGGCGACTGGTGGGACCGAACCGTTTTGCGCGGATTGCAGCGCAACCCTAGCGTGTACGAAGGCGAGTGCAGCAACGGGATCTTCTCGATCGTGAAGCGCCAATATGCCACCGACGAGGTTCGCGTGCGGGCCGCAATCGCGCGGCTGCGCGCCTGTCCCCGCGTGCTCGAGCAGGGACGAGCGAATCTCACGCAGCCCGTTCGGGAGTTCGCGCAGATTGCATCGGAAGATATTCGCGACGGCGACTCGCTTTACACGACGACGCTCGACGACATCGCGCGGGATACGCCGGCCTCCACTCGCGCGGAACTCACGCAGGCACAAGGCGTCGCACTGAACGCCCTGCATGCCTACCGAAGCTGGCTCGACTCGCACATGAGCGGCTTTGCCGCGGGCGGTTTTGCGGTGGGGCGCAAGCAGTACGATTGGTATCTCCGGCGAGTCCTGTTGCTGCCGTTCAACTCCACGCAGGTTGCCGAAATCGGCCGCCTGGAGCTGGCGAGAGACCGCGCGTTAGAAACTTGGGAAGCCAGCCGCGACGCGCACGAGCCGCCGGCCTCGCCGCCGCCGGCGTTTGCGTCGAAGGAGGCGTTCCTTGCCTACTACGAGCGCAGCCTCGCGCGCCTGATCTCGTTCATCAACACCCGCGAGATCGTCGACATCCCACCGTACATCGGTCCGTTTCACATCGTCGAAGTGCCCAAGGCGCTGGCGGCAACCTATCCGGGCGGCTTCATGAATCCACCGCAGATGTTTTCCAGCGATTCACAGGGCTTCTATTTCGTTCCGGATTTTAGTTCGGCGAACCAAAGCTTTTTCGTGGCGCAGGCGCGCCAGTCGGTTCTCCCGCTGCTCGGCCACGAGGGGATTCCCGGGCATTTCATGCAGTTCACCTACGCCTATCACAATGCCGACTTCGTCCGCCACGTGCAAGGCGACGGCGTATTCGCCGAAGGCTGGGCGTTTTACGGTGAAGAGATGCTGATGCGCGAAGGCCTGTACGAGGACGATCCGGGGGCTCGCAAGCAGGTGATTCACTTGATGCGCCACCGCGCGACTCGAATCGGCGTCGACGTCGGCTTGGCGACCGGCGCGATGACGTTGCCGCAAGCGATTGCATACTTTGAAAAGAATGCCGGCATCGATGCCGACACGGCGCGCGGCGAGGCGACCCGCTTCGCGATGGATCCCGGACAAGCCATCGACTATCTCGTCGGGAAGACGCAGATCGAAACGCTATTAGGGCTCGTGCGCGACCGCGAGGGCGACGGGTTTTCGTTGCGGCATTTCCACGACCAGCTGCTCTCGTACGGCACGGTCCCGTATTCTACAATTCGCTACGAGTGGCTGGGTGACGATTCGTGGCTTGCGCCGTCGCTGCAGCCGCTCGCGCCGCAGAAGTTCTAGAGTAGCGTGCCGCGGATCACCGGTGGATCGCTGGGAAGCCGAAAGCTTCGTTCGCCGAAGGGCACGCACGTGCGCCCGACGCCGGGGCGCGTCAAGGAGTCGCTCTTTTCGATCTTGATGAATCGCCTCGACGGCGCCGCGGTCTTGGACCTTTTCGCTGGGACGGGCGCGATCGGTTTCGAAGCGGCATCGCGGGGCGCCGCACGCGTCGTCGCGGTGGAAGGGCAGCGCGAGGTTGCCACTGCGATCGAAGAAGCGGTCAAGCAGCTGGGCATCGCGGATGTGGTAACCGTTTTTCAGGCGCCCGCGGAGCGCGCGCTCTACCGCCTCGAGGGTCCGTTTGACATCGTCTACCTCGATCCGCCCTACGCCGACCCGGTGCCGTTGCAGCTCTTCGGCCTGATGCTGGAGCGCAAGTTGCTCGCTCCGGAAGCGATCGTGGTGTACGAACACGCCGCAAAGCGAATCCTGCCGCAAATACCCGGGTATCGTTCGGTGCGCGAAGAAGTCTACGGCGATGTCGCCCTGGCCTTCTTAACGCCGGAATCTTGACGAA
>JABCZE010000168.1 GCA_013289785.1 Vulcanimicrobiota bacterium
CTACCACTCGACCAACGGCGGCCGTTCGTGGCAGAGCGTCGCATTCCCCAACGCACCCGGCATTTCGAAGATTCTCTTAGATCCAGCCGATCCCAAGCACGTCGTCGTCGCCGTACTCGGCGACGTTTTTGCACCGAGCACGCAGCGCGGCGTCTACGTCTCGTTCGACGGCGGTGCAACCTTTGCCAAGACGCTCTACCTGTCCGAACAATCCGGTGCGAGCGACCTGGCGATGGATCCAAAGAATCCCAACGTCATCTACGCCGGCATGTGGCACGTTTTGCGCCGGCCGTGGTCGATCACCAGTGGCGGAACGGCCGACGACGGGCTCTACCGTTCGGGCGATGGCGGGCGCACGTGGAAGGAAGTGACCGGCAACGGTTTTCCGGCACCGCCGAGAGGCCGCATCGGCGTGGCAATTGCGCCCTCGCAACCCGACCGGATCTACGCGCTCGTCGAATCGGCCGCCGGCATTCTCTGGCGTTCCGACGATGGCGGCGTCACTTGGAAGATGGTCAGTAAGGATTCTTTAGCAAACCAGCGCCCCTTCTACTTTTCCCACGTGCGCGTCTCGCCGACCGACCCGGGAACGGTTTACGGCGTAAGCATTTTACTCGCAACGTCGTATAACGGCGGCGAAAAGTTCAACCTTTCCGCCTTCAGCGTCCATCCCGACCTGCACGACATGTGGATTTCCTCCGACGGCAACCGCATGGCGCTGGCCGGCGACGGCGGGATCGCGATCTCGACCAACGGCGGCGCAACGTGGGCAAACTCGCGAAACATTGCGATCGCGCAAGTCTATCGCGTCGGCCTTTCAAATACGACCCCGTACCTCGTCTGCGGCGGCTTGCAAGACAACAACGCCTTTTGCGGCCCGGCGTTTAACGGCAACTCCGACGGCATCACCAATCGCGATTGGTTCAAGATCGTCGAAGGCGACGGCGAATGGGCCGTCCCCGATCCGACGAACCCGCGGCTGATCTGGGCCGATTCCCAGAACGGCGAACTGGTCGTGTACGACCGCGTCTCGCACGAATCCACCAACGTGCGCCCGTATCGCGGTACGGCGCAGGAAGATTTCGTCCTTGCCACGTCGCGCTATCGCTTCAACTGGCAATCGCCGGTTGCGTTCGCCGCCTACGATCCGCACGTCGCCTTCATCGGGGCTAACGTACTCTTCCAGACGAGCGACGGCGGTAAACACTGGAAGACGATCAGCCCCGACCTCACGCGCAACGATAAATCCAAACAGCAGATCGCCAAGAACTCGGTGACGCAAGACGAGTCGGGCGCCGAAAACTACGGCACGATTCTCGATATCGAAACCTCCGCCCGCCACAACGGCGAAATCTGGACCGGCTCCGACGACGGCCTCGTTTACCTCACGCTTGACGGCGGAAAACACTGGCGCAATGTGACGCCGGCCGATCTTCCGGCCGACAGTTCCGTGGAAACCGTCGCCCCGTCCACGCTGGCCGCCGGAACGGCCTACGTCTCCGCCGATCGCCACGCGATGGGCGACGATGCCGCCTACGTTTTCGTTACGCACAACTATGGCGCGACGTGGCAAAACATTACCGGCGGCATTCCCGCCGGCGAGTTCGTGCGCGCCGTCCGCCCCGACACCGCCAACCGCAACATCGTCTACGCCGGCACGAATCGTGGGATTCGCATTTCGTGCGACGGCGGTGAGAACTGGCGGAGCTTCCAGAACAACTTGCCCGCCGTCGAAGTGCGCGACATTCGCATCCAGCCGCAGTTCGACGACCTCGTCATTGCGACGCACGGGCGCGCGATCTGGGTGATGGACGACATTCGAGCCGTGCAGCAGTCGGCATGCTCGAATCCGACGGCGCCTCTGGTCATCGGTCCGCGTCCCGCGATCGATCTTCTTAGCTATCGCGACGACGAGGGGAACTACACGGATTTTGAAGCGCAACAGCCCGGCGCAAGTTTATTGAGCGGCGGCGGCGCCGTCGCAACCCTCTATTACTGGCTGCCGGCGCAGGCCAAAAAGCGTCCGACGATCGAGATCTACGACCAGCACGGCCATCTTTGGCGGCGAGTCGCAGGCGAACACGACGTCTTTACCGGCGAAGAGGGCGAGTCGTACTGGCTGAGCCGCACCGACGGCAAAAACGAGTTCGACTACGACTTCACGATCGACGGGCCCGCCCGCTATGACAGCGCACCCTTCTTCTTCCGCGGCCCCACCGAAGGCCCGGCGCTTCCGCCCGGCCGGTACGTTATGGTCTTTCACCTCGACGGAACGACGTATCGTTTCCCGTTGGTCAAGCTGGCGGATCCGCAGTCGCATACGACTCCGGCAGAGTACCAGGCGGCGTTCGAAGCGCAGCGCCGCGCTTACGACCTCGTGGGACGCGTCGATACAATGCTCAATAACTTGCACGACACCCGCGCAACGCTGGTGGCCGACAGGGCGGCGCTCAAGCCTGCCGACACGGCGACCACGGCCAAGGTACAAGCGGCGATCGACGCCATCGACGCGCAGGTTGCAACCCTCACGTCGTCGCCGCAAAGCTTCGAGGACTTCATTCAGAAACCGGGGCAGCTCCACGAAGACGCTGTCAACTTGACCGGCGACGAGCCGCTCGCCGAGGCGAGCCTCACGCTCTACGCGCGCCTCGAGCGCACCTACACGTCGCGCGCCGCCGCCTACGACGCGTGGAGATCCTCCCTCTCAGCCGTCAACGCGGCGCTCAAAGCCGCAAACCAAAAGCCGGTCGCGATTCCGCCACCTGCGGGCACGCGCGAAGCAGCTACTTAACGGCGGTGCTGGTACTGAAGCTGGTGCTGGTGCTGACGCTGAAGCTCTTCTTCTTCGGCGTCGCGGCACAGTCGATGAGCCCGTCCACCACGCGACAAACCTGATGCGTAATGCGGTCGATGCGATAGACCGCGCTCCCGCCGCTCAAGTATTCGTAACGAAAAAAGAGCTGGAAGATCCCGAGCAATAGAGCCACGGCTGCCACGGCACCGGCAATTTTCGCCGGCTCATAGCCCCTCCGAACCGGTAAATACGAGAGCTGGAGCCGGTCCATAGGGTCGGCTTCCGGCTGAAAACCCCGGTCTCCGAGGGAGTATCCCTCGGGCCCGATGCGGTGCTCGCCCCTCAAGCGGTTCACGCTAGCGAGCGAAGCAGGGGCGGCGGCCCCATTAAGGTCGTACGCATTCCGCCTAAGGATACCGAGCGACCAGCCCCCCTTCCTCCTTGGCGCTCCCAGCGTCATCGTCCGCCGTAGGCGCTACTTTCCGGTTCCCAGACTCACGACGAGCGCGCCGGAGGCTGACAGCCGAATCCTCTTAAACGGAGTGCCCCCCGCAGGGTAATGCCAGAGCTCAACGCCTCCGCCGTTCCCCGTGCCCCCGCCTCCGTCCGCGCACCACAAGTTTTCCCCGAGCATAACCTTGCCTTGCTTATTATTGATTGGCGTATTCTTCTTGCCGCGGAGGAACGGGTCGACGACGTCAGTGTAATCGCCGTCGCAGTTATCACTGAACGTCACCTCACCCGACGAGGTTAGCGCCGACCCGGAAAGCGTCGATGGCCATATGCCGGTTTGGAAGGCTCCGCCGGCTTCCTGGTCACCCAAAGCGATGTACTTGCCGTCCCACATCGTGCCTCCCGGGAAGTCGATCGTTCCGCTGAACGAGAGAGACGTCATGCTCTTGGCACCGGAGAGTACGCCGCAGTAGGCACGGCCGCCGGACGACGACTCGCCGACGCCGATAAGATTATCTTTTTGCGAAGACGGCCGCTTCGCCCGGATCGAAGCTGGTGACGGCGACGTCACCCTTGGCATCGACCGCACAGCCGATCGGCGTGGCGCCTGAATCGTAGGTGTTGAGCAGCTTCGTGCCGCCATGCGCGTATTCGACTGCATTACCCGAATCGAAGTTCGCGATGTAGACGTCCCCTTTCGCATCGACGCACATCCCGTCTGGCCCGTCAAACCGCGTAAGCGCTCCTACCATCTTGCCTCTCGGGTAATCGTAGACGTAGACGTCGTTCGTCTCGTCGTCTCCGCCATAGAGCAGCGCGATCTTGGAGCCCGCCGTCTGCGGGAGCATCCAGGAAATGCCGTGGTCCGAATGCACGAACCGCTGCACGTAGTGCGGCCTCGTCAGGGCCATGTCGCGCTGCACCCACAGCGGCAAACAGAGCTATTTTCATGACGCTACTTCCCGATGCTAAGGATGACGTTGGTTGGGCTTTTCAGCGGTACGGGAAAGTTTTTAAACGGACTGCCCCCGGCGGGGTAGTGCCAAACGTTGACGCCACCGCCGCTGCCGCCTGCCTCCGCGCACCACAGATTTGGCCCGATCATAACCTTGCCTTGCTTGTTATCGATCGGCGTATTCTTGTTGCCGAGAACGAACGGGTCCGGGTCATCCACGTAGTCGTTGTAGCAGCTAGCGCTGAATGTCACTTCCTTCGACGAGCTGATCGTCGTGCCGGAAAGCGTCGACGGCCACAATCCGGTTTGGTCCGTCCCGCCGGCTTCCTGGTCGCCCAGCGCAATGTGTTTTCCGTCCCACATCGAGCCGCCCGGAA
>JABCZE010000169.1 GCA_013289785.1 Vulcanimicrobiota bacterium
CCTCGCCGCGGTCGTGAAAAACCTTGAAGGCCGTCGCCAGGCCGGCATACTGGACGAGACGCAAGAATTGCGGAGCCGCAATAACGATCGCAATCGGTATGTTCGCGCCTTGTGCCATCGCGCAGAAGCGTAGTAGCTCGGTCAGCGCCGTGGAGTCGGCATACACGACCTCCGAGAGGTCCAGCAGTACCGCCCGCGCGCCGTCCGAAAACGCGAAGGCATCGCGTATCTCACGCTTGCGGCTCAGATCGAGTTCGCCGGCCAATTGGATGGTTTGGATCATCGCACCTTCCTTCACGCAAGCTCCGCTTTTGTACCGGCGCCGGACGCCCCGCCGGCGAAACGCAGCGTTAGAATCGCGACGTCGTCGGCGGCCTTGCGGTCTGCGAAGATGCCGTTGCAGATTGCGGCGGCGATGTCGGACTGCGATGCGTGCGCCGCGGATTCGACGGCGGCGAGTAACAGCTCCTCTCCCCGTACGACATCGCGCGAGTGCTCGATCGCGCCATCCGTATAGAGAACCAGCAGCGCGCCGGGGATGCTTCGAACCCGATGAGTTCGGTAGGCGGCATTAGGCAGCACGCCCAGCGGAAGCGACCCAACCTCGAGGAAGCGGGCCCGCTTCCCCGGCTCCAACAGCACGACCGGCGGGTGGCCCGCGGCCGCATACGCGAACTCGCAGTCGCGCGCGTCCACCAGCGCGGTAATCGCGGTAACCATGGGTGAATCATTCCGCAAAAGTTCGTTGTTGACGCGCTCCAGCACGGGTCCAGGGCTCGGATCGATCAACGCACACGAGATCAGGAGCTGGCGCGTTCGGTTCATCGTGACCGCCGCATCGATCCCGTGCCCGGTAACGTCGCCGATTGCCAGCAGCACGCGATCGCCAGGCAGCTCGAGCGCATCGTACCAGTCGCCGCCGATCTTCGCCTCTTCGCTCGCCGGCAGGTAGCTTGCGTCCAGCCGCAACGTCGCCGGCTCGGGAAGAACGTTCTGCACGAAGGCACCTTGCAGCGTGTCGGCGATTCGCTTTTCGGCCAAGTACGCGGCGCGATTCTCGGCGGAACGCCGGCGCTGCTCTTCGGCTTTCGTGCGCTCCTCTTCGAGCCGAAGACCGAGGCGATACTGCTGGTAGGCAAAGAGCATCGCCGCCACGAGAAACGCCGCGATGGCGCCGATCGCAAAGAGATCGACCCACGCAATCGCTTGTTGCGCACCTATCCGGCTGCGCGCCTCGCGGCCCGCAAGCACGGTTTCGATCGACGCGATATCGGCTCGAACACGATCGACCAGTCTTTTCCCGCTGAGCTGAAGCGCCGGCCGGCCGGTCCTAGAGGCCAAGAGTGGAAATGCGACCGCTCGGAGCCACCGGCGATTAGTTCTGGCGGCATCTTGCAGCGCCGCCTGCGCGATTTGCAGGTTCAAGCTCTCGAGTACTCCCATCGCGCGTTTCACCGTCGCCGGGAGCGCCGTGCGAGCCTCGTAATATGGTTGGAGCAGAGCTGCCCGGTGAGCGACTGCGTATCCACGGACGCCGGTCTCCTCATCGAGCTGGCGCCGCAGCACGTCTTCGACGAGAAGCCGCGCCGTCCCGATGGTCTCCGCCTCGCGAAACGAGTTGGTGACGGTGTCCGCAACGGAGAGACTGCCCGCGACCAGCACGCCGATCACGACCGCCAAAAACGCCAGGGATACGATCAACGGCGCGTTAATGCGGCTCGGCATCATCGGCCTGTTTTTCGCGGCTGCCGAAGAGCCTTTAATGGCCGAGATGCCAACCGTGTTTCTCACAGCGATAGGGTTTTAAGCCTGTCGCTGTGCGCGGAATCGCTCGTTCTGCCTCCTTCTTGGTTTCAAAGGCGGCCTTGGGCGCACCGTTGCGCTTATAGCAAGAGCGCGGTCCGCCGCTTTTGCGTGCAGCGGTCACTCCTCGCCGTCGAAGTAGTCTAGCGGCTCACCGCGCATCACTCGTCGCTCCGGGAGCGGATGGCTCCACTTGCCGCTATCGGGATAATAGCAGGCCTCGCCGATCGGATTATCGGCAACGACGTAGATCGCGAGCACCTCCGCACCGTCGTTGACGAACTGATGCGGCTCGCCCGGAGGAAAGAGGCAGGCGTCGCCCGCGCCGACCGGCGTCGTTCCGTCGCGGTGCCGCACGCTGCCGCTGCCGGAAATCACGTGATAGAACTCCCATTGCGCGCTGTGGGAGTGATACGGATAGGGCGCCTTGCCCGGCGGAATACGCAGGATCTCGACGTCGAATGGATGGCGTTCCATAATGTCGGTCGAGTCGCGCTTTCGGCCCAGCGCCTCCGAGACTTGAATTCCCTCGCCCGCCATGGTTCCTTTGGGCGACGACCATTTCATCGGTTCGAGCTCGTTGGTGTTAACTTTGCGCATGACAAGTTCACTTTCTCCGCCACGCCGAGGCGTCCGCTTCGCTCATCCGCGTCGAGGGAGAGGGGGCTGTCCGCACGAACGTGCGCGACTCTAGGAGTGCCCGGCCTAACGGAGGCACAAATGAATCTTCACTCGCGCATGCTTGCGGCGCTGAACGCAAGCGCAATGCTGTTCTCAACGGCCTGCTCCGGCGCCGCATCCGCGCCGCCGACGCTTCAACACGTTGCCGTTCGACCGGCAAGGACGACGGCGACATCAGGGCCATCCGGCAGTCAAGTGACCGTCGTAATCATGGAGAACAAAGATTACAACTTGGTCGCCGGCAGCTCCCACGCGCCCTACTTCAACAAAACGCTCGTCCCGCAAGGCGTTCTCTTGCGAAATAGCCATGCCATCGGCCATCCGAGCGAGCCCAACTACCTGGCGCTCTTCTCGGGTTCGACGCAGGGAATTCACGGCGATCCGTGCCCGGTCTCTTTCAAGAGCGCCGACATCGCGTCGGAGCTGATCGCGGCCGGAAAGACTTTCGCGGGCTACTCCGAGTCGATGCCTCGCGACGGCTACAAAGGCTGCTACCATGGTCTCTACGATCGCAACCATAATCCATGGGTCGAGTTCAAAAACGTCCCGGACTCCGACAACCTCGTCTACAATGGCTGGCCATCGACGGTCGCAACGTTCGTTTGGATCACCCCGAATCTTTGTCACGATACGCACGATTGCGCCGTCCACGCCGGCGACACGTGGCTTTCGAAGAACCTGCCGCCGATCATCGCCTGGGACAAGGCAAACGACGGCCTCCTGATTCTTACGTGGGACGAAGCCGATCCCGACAACAGCGGCAAGAACCACATTCCCACTGTGCTCGTTGGACCGATGATTGAAGCCGGCATCAACGACACTCAGAACGTGGATCACTACGCCGTGCTTCACACGATTGAAGACATCCTTGGCGTCGCCTGCATTGCCAAGGAGTGCAACGCACCGCTGCTCACGGGTATTTGGAAGTAGTGTTCGCAACTACTGAAAACTGTGGACCGAGAGGGGCTTGGTGACGCCGCCGTCGTCGAAGCTCCAGACTTTTTCTGCCAGAACGTCGATGCAGCCGCTCTCCTTCTGCAGCCGGCCTTCGACGATCAGGGTTGACGACGTGCGAATCGGACGGCGAAACGCATCGTAAACCTTCGGGCGGACGATGACGTTGACGACGCCGGTTTCGTCTTCGAGCGTGAGAAAGACAAAGCCCTTGGCGGTGCCGGGCCGCTGGCGCGTGATGACGAGGCCCCCGACTCGGCAGCGCGCATTGGGAGCCAGCGCCGGCAACTGTGCGGCAGGCGTCACCCGCTGCGCGGCGAGCAGCTCGCGGAAATGTTCCATCACCTGACCGGCGGCCGTGATACCAGTCGACCAGAGATCGAAGGCGGCAAGCCTGCGACGCGCCAACGGTTTGAATTGCACGGCAGGCTCGTCAACGTCCATTAGGGCTCCCAACTCGCCGCGCGCCTCCCGCTCGTCCAGACCGCGCAAGGCCCACATCGCTTCGCGGCGCGATGCGTGCCACGGAGAGAACGCGCCGGCAATCGCCAGATTCTCCAACGCTTCGCGCTCGAGCCGCGTTCGCTGCGCGAAGTCGAGCATGCCGGCGAACGGCCCTTGGGCGACGGCTCGTTCCAGCCGTTGCCGTTGTGCTTCGCCTAAACCGCGCACGAGATGAAAGCCCAAGCGCAACGCGCCGTCGTTCTCGACGTGCGACCAATACTCGCTGGCATTGATTTCGACGGGCCGGATGGCCACCCCATGGCGCCGTGCGTCGTTGACCAGCACTTCGGTCGAGTAAAAACCCATCGGTTGTACGTTGAGAATGGCCGCAGCAAAAATTGCCGGCACGTGGCATTTTAGATACGCCGACGCATAGGCCAAGAGCGCAAAGCTGGCGGCATGCGACTCTGGAAATCCATAATCGGCGAATCCCTCCAGCATATGGAAGAGCTGCTCGGCAGCGGTACGATCGATGCCGTTGCGAATCATGCCGTCCACCAGTCTGGTGCGGATTGCGTCCATGCGCTCGCGCGAGCGCTTGTGCCCCATCGCGCGGCGCAGCTCGTCGGCTTCACCTCCCGAGAAACCCGCTGCTTCGATCGCCAAGCGCATGCCCTG
>JABCZE010000170.1 GCA_013289785.1 Vulcanimicrobiota bacterium
GTCGAGGATTAGGGTTTTGACGAAATGCGGTTTCATGAACTCGTATTGGTAGACGCGGTCTTGCGTCGCCGTACCTTTCGCCTCGTGAACGTGCAAGACGCACGTGTAGTCGTTGATGCCGGCAAACACTTTGTCGAACGCGGTTATCGCGGGCGCCTCGTTGGCGGCGCTTGCCGCGATGCAGCTCGCGCCGACTAATACGGCGAAATACGACAACGAACGTTTTAAATTCACGGTTTCTCCTCGAACTTTAAGCTTCTTGCGACGTCGATTGAGCGCTCTCGTCTACCAACAGCGTGCCGTGCTTGCCTTCGACGCCGATCAGCACATCGCATTTTGCGTCGGCCGCGATCTCCTCGATCACGCGACCGAGCGGCGCGCCGCTATATTTGCCTTCGCGATAGGAGCCCAAAATAATTAAATTCGCCTTTTCGCGTTTGGCGACGTCGAGAACCGCTTGTTTGGTCGAACGCGCCTTGATGGTTTCGGTGCGAATCGCGACGTTGTTTTTATTTGCGATCGTCTCGGCTGCGCCGAGGGCGTCGAGAGCCGACCGCTCCTCCACGCTCATCTCGGCATCGGGCGGCAGCGTGTACGGCACCTCGATCACGTAGAGCGCGAGCAGCTCGGAACGCTCTCCGCGTGCCAGCTTCGCAGCAAGGGCCATCACGTGAGCGGAGTCGATCTCCGGCGAAAAGGCGACGATCAAACTACCGACGATGCGTTCCAGATTGCGTTCGGCCGCCGCGGCAATGCGCATGACGTACGACTCCGGCGGGTGAAGCATCCACCAGAGCGTCGCGCCCACCAGGCCCGCGATCAGCAGCGCGACGAGTGCGCCGGCGACGGTGACGTGGACGTCGCTCGAGATCGAGATCACAGCATTCCACGCACGCGTGCGATGAGCGAGAGCCGGTGAACGCCGAGCGCAATCATCGCTCCGCCCAACACGACGCCAGGGAGAATGGCAAAGCCGCCCGCGGGCAGCACCAGGGCCATGCGCACCAGAATCACGAGTCCGCACACTACCATTGCTACGGCCAGCAATGCGCGAAAGAAGAGCATCGTTTTAGGTGCCTTGCCCGGCTCGCCGCGCGTCGCTCGCCTTGACGTTGGCGACGTACTCATCCATCAACTCGAGCTCTCCGGCGCGACGCAGAATCTCCGTTTGGGCGTTGCGCCAATCGCGGGGTTGCGAGCGCAGAACCGGCAGACGCCGGTAGCGGCGATAGACGAGGTAGAAGAGCAGCCCCAACACCAGCCAGGTCGGCCCGAAGATGCGCCCGAGCGGGTGCGTGAAGAGCGTGAACATTAAGATCGAAAAAATGCCGATGAAGCCGATGACGGCGACGAGTGGAAACTCGACGCGTTCCCCGCGAAAGCGCATCGGAAGGTTCAGCGGAATTTTGAACTTCCGAGGACTCAGCGGATCGGTCAGGCGCAATCCGATCAAGCCCAGAAAGACGAACGAATAGCTCGTCGCGGCTCCGAAGGCGTAGAGGTCGGCCAAGAAATCGAGGCCGTTCTCGCCGTGAAAGAAGCGCGCGTAGAGTGAAGAGACCGCCGGAAAGAGTGCGGGGGCGGCGGCAAAGATCAACTCCACCACGGCGATGACCGAGAAGAAGACGATCGAGATGACCGGCGTGCGATACCGCCGGTCGACGCGCGCAAAAAGCGAGGGCAGCAGATTGCTGGCGCTCATTGCGTAGGCGATCCGGGAACTCCCAAAAACGCCTGAGTTCGAGGATATCAGCAACAAGACGGCGCCGAGTACCGGGACGTACAACGCGGCGAAGGCGCCGTAGAACGGAACCTGAGCTGCCAGCAGCGCCACGGCTTTGCCTTGATTGTCGGGGTTGTTCGGAAAAATCTGCCAAAACTGCTGGGGGTGGCCATGGGCATCGGCAATCGGATGCCACGGATGCAAACCCAAAGCGAGGTTCGAGTACGCCAGCGCGAAGATCAAAATCGTGAGGATCAAAGCGACCGACGTGCGCGGAATGATCGACGCGGGGCGTTGCGTCTCTTGCGCCGCTTGTGAGATCGATTCGAGACCGACGAACGAAATGATCGCAAGCGAGGTTCCCAGCATCAGGTCGTAGGAAGACGGCCAGTGTATCTGCATCGTGTGAACGAGTAGCTGCGGACGAAACGCGAAGAGGAAGCCAAAGCACAGGATGCAGGTTTCACTAATCACGTCGAGTGCCGATACCACGCCGTTAAACGTGGTGCTCTCGCGCACGCCGATTACGTTCAAAAGGCAGAGCCCGACGACCAGTCCGAGCACGACGCCGAAGTGCAGCCAGGGGTGAACGGAGTTTGTGAGAGCGGGCACGAGCTGGCTGGTGTAGTCGACGGAGGTCCAGGCAAAGAGCGTGACGTCGATGGTGAAGTCGAGCAGCACCGCCCATCCGGCGATGAAGCCGAAGATGTCGCCGAGACCGCGCATGACGAAATACTGACCGCCGCCGGCCACGGGATAGGTTGCCGCGAGCTCCGTATAGGCCAGTCCGATGCAGACGTACACGACGCCGGCGAACAGAAAGGCGACGTTCGAGGCTCCGGCGGCCCAGGCGAGCACCAAGCCCAAGCCGACGAAAATGTCGGCGCCGACGTCGGAGTAGCCCCAAGAAAAGGATCCCCAGGGCGTAACGCTGCGGCGCAGCTCCGGTTCGGCGCTTTTGCTTCCGGGAGCCACTAAAATGCGTTTCGGTGCAAGCTCAAGAGCTGTCCGTCCAGCGTCACGACGTCGAACCGGATCTTTGCCGACGGCGCAACGATTTGCGCGTAGTCCGCGGCGATGCGCCGGAGCGTCGCGCGTTTTCGCGCGTCGACGGCGTGCAGCGCCGGACCGAACTTTCTGGAGTCACGGCGTTTTACTTCGACGATCACCAGCGTCGGCCCGTCGAGACAAACGGCATCGATTTCCCCACCGGGAACGCGCACGTTTCGGGCCAGCACGCGGTACCCGCAAGCCGTAAGATAGCGGCTGGCCCGGTCCTCACCCTGTCGCCCTTTCTCGCCGTTATTCTTCAATCCAGCTCGGGTCCAGAGCGAGCTGCGCGTCGCGAACGCGTGCCCAGTTTGCGCGATGGTGAATGCTGGGGCCGTGCACGCGCAGCGCCTCCAAGTGAATCGGTGTCGCGTACCCTTTATGAAGCGCGTATCCATAGCGGGAATCCACCTGGTCGAGCTCGACCATCAACGCATCGCGATGTACCTTGGCGATAATCGAGGCGGCCGCCACGAGCGCGCAGCGAGCGTCGCCGTGAATCAGCGGTTCTTGCGGCCCCGCGAACGAGCGGATCCGGACGGCATCGGTAATCAGGTACTCAGGCGCAGCCGCCAGCGATGCAATCGCGCGTTCCATCGCCAGCACGCTGGCCCAATAGATGTTGAGCCGGTCGATCTCGGCGACGCAGGCGCTCCCAATGGCCCACCCCACGGCTCGCAGCTTAATGATCTCAGCGATCTCTACTCGCAGCTCCGGGCGCACTTGCTTGGAGTCGTTGAGGCCGCGGATGAACAACGGTTGCGTCGCGACCACGCAGGCCGCAACCACCGGCCCGGCCAGCGGGCCGCGTCCGACTTCGTCGATGCCGCCGACGAGCCGAAAACCTTTCGCGCGAGCGGCCTCTTCGAATCGGTGCAGCCGATGCAGGCGCCGGCGCTCGCGTTCGTACGAATTTTTGGCCTTACGCTGCTTCGGTGTCATCGGGAGCCTCCAATGATATGCGCCCGAAGGCGCCTTCGTTGAACGCGCGGATATACGAATGCGCCGCGTTGTGATAATCGAGTTCGCCGCCGTGCCGCATGAAACCGCGCGCCGTCGCGAACGCGTGCAGGTCCGGGACCGTGCTTGCGGGCGTGCGAGCGAGCAGCCAGCGATGAAACGCCGCCACCACCTCTTGCGCGTCGTAGCGTTCGGACGGGACCGCGCCGCACATCGCCAGTTTCCACTGCGCGACGGCGCTGGGAATTCGTGTCGGCAAGATGCCGGGCGTATCCATGATCTCGACGTTTCCTTCGAGGCGAAACCACGAAACGTGTTTGGTGACGCCCGCTCGGGCTTCCGTCTTTGCCGCGCCTCGTCGGAGGAGCGCATTGACGATGGAAGACTTGCCGGAGTTGGGAATGCCGACGATCATTGCGCGCGCGATCCCTGCGGCCTTCTCTCCCCGGCAACCGCGGATGGCCGCGGCGATTCGGGAGACGCTGCGCGCACTGCGCCCGTCCACCGCAACGGCAGTCCAACCGCACTGCGACAAGTGCCGCACCCAGCGTTGCGTCGTTGCCGGCTCGGCGAGATCGTTGCGGTCGAGGGCGACGAGGCGAATGTGCTTGCCGGCAAGCTCGTCGAGCAGCGGATTGCGCCCGCTTCGCGCGATGCGCGCATCGACCACCTCGACGACGATATCGATCGAGCGCAAGTATTCGCGAATTCGGCGCATGGCCTTGGCCATGTGCCCGGGGTACCAATGAACCGGACGCTCCAACTTCGAATTCACAGTTCCCCGCACTCTCGCAATCGAGTCAAAGCGCGCCCAGCATGCTCGGCGG
>JABCZE010000171.1 GCA_013289785.1 Vulcanimicrobiota bacterium
CATCGATCGGCTCGGCCAGCGCCTGACGCAGCTGTTCGTGCGTGTCGACCTCGACCTCAATCTTCACCATGTGGCCGGCGCGCGCGCGCGCCGACGCCACCGCCGCGTGAATCGAGCTCGCCAGCGCTAGATGATTGTCTTTGATCAGCACGCCGTCGTCGAGCCCGAAGCGGTGATTGGCGCCGCCGCCCTGCCGCACCGCGTAACGTTCCAGCGCGCGCAGGCCCGGCGTCGTTTTTCGCGTGTCGGCGATTCGCGCCGAGGTTCCGGCGACCAGATCGACGAGCGTCCGCGTCGCGGTGGCGATCCCGCACAGACGCGAGAGCAGGTTGAGTGCGGTTCGTTCGCCGGTTAGGATCGCGCGCGCGCGGCCTGCGATCTCCGCGATGACGGCCCCGGCTTCGAAACGGTCGCCCTCGCCGGCGTGCCGCGCGATCTCGACACGCTCGTCGAGCAGTCGAAAGGCAATCGCTGCAAAGTCGAGACCCGCCAGAACGCCGCTGCGCCGCGCAACGATTCGCGCGCGGGCGAGGCGTTCGGGGTCGACGATGGCATCGGTCGTCAGATCTCCGCCCCGGCCGATGTCTTCGAGCAGCGCCGCCCGCACCAGCGGTGCGGCGACGAGCTCAAGCGACGCTGCGCAGCCGGCTGAAGGAACGCTTTGCAAGGGCTTCATCGGCCTCCGGGTAGTCACTACGATAATGGCTGCCGCGACTTTCATGCCGTGCCAGCGCGGCCTCGGCGATCAATCGCCCGGCGACGAGCAGATTGCGTAACGGGCCTTCCTCTCCAGCGACGGCTTCCAGCTCGGCGATGCGCGCGAGCGCTTCGCGCAGACCGACCGCGTTGCGAACCAAACCGACGTTGGCGTACATGACGTTGCGCAGATCGGTAATCGCCTGAGCTTGCGCGGCGCCGGTGTGCGCCGCTACGACCGATCGCGCCCGAACCGGTGGAACGTGGCCGGAAGGCTTCCAGGGCGCAGCGCCGGCAACGTCGGTTGCAACGCGCGAACCGTAGACCAACGCTTCGAGCAGCGAGTTGCTGGCAAGCCGGTTTGCGCCGTGAACCCCGGTAGCGCTCGTCTCGCCGCATGCCCAAAGATTTTCCAGCGTCGTGCGTCCCCATTCGTCGACGGCCACGCCGCCCATATGATAGTGCGCCGCCGGCGCGACCGGAATGTTCTGCACGCGCGGATCGATGCCGGCGTCCATGCAAAAGCGAAAAACCGTGGGAAAGGCTTGTGGAAAACGCGCCCCGATGGCCGCCCGCGCGTCGAGCCCGACGGTTCGGCCGCGTTGCTGCTGCTCGAAGATGGCGCGAGCGACGACGTCGCGCGGCGCAAGCTCGGCATCCGGATGAACTACCGTCATGAAGCGCTCGCCGAGGTCGTTGACCAGGATCGCACCCTCGCCGCGAACCGCTTCGGTCACCAGCGGCATGGGATCGCGTCCGATCGCAAGCGCTGTCGGATGAAATTGAACGAACTCCATGTCGGCGAGCAACGCGCCGGCGCGCGCCGCCATGGCGATGCCGTCGGCGGTCGCCTCGACCGGATTGGTCGTGAAGCGATAGAGGCGTCCCATCCCGCCGGTAGCTAAGATCGTGGCGCGAGCGTGAAGCTCGATTCGCTCGCCGGTCGCATTATCGCGTGCCACGACCCCGCCGGCGCGGTTGCCGTCGACGATCAGATCCTCGGCCGTAACGTTCTCGACGATCTCGATCGAGGGGTGGGCGCGCACGGCCTCGATCAACGTCTTGAGAATCTCGTGACCGGTCGCGTCCCCGCCAGCTTTGACGATGCGGCGGCGCTGATGCGCGGCCTCGCGCCCCAGCGCGAGTTCGCCCGCGTCAGTGCGATCGAACGCGGCCCCAAGCTCGAGGAGTTCCTCGACGCGCGCCGGCGCGTCTTGTGTGAGGATCTCGACGATCTTCGAATCGCTGATGCCGGCGCCGGCTCGCTGCGTGTCGATGGCGTGCAGGCGGGGTGAATCGTCGGCACCCATCGCCGCGGCGATCCCGCCTTGCGCCCAATCCGTTGCGGAGCCTTTGCCGAGCCGAGTCTTACATAAGACCGTCACCTTGGCCGGTTGAAGCTTGAGCGCCGCAATCAGTCCGGCGATCCCGGCGCCGACGACGAACGCATCGCGGCGAGCGATTTCCATGAAAGCGGACTAGTCTCGCGGCTGGCGGCTGAAGTCGAGCATGCGTTCGACCGCCCGACGGGCGCGTTGCGCAACCTCCGGAGCGATGGTTACCTCATACTCCATTGCTTCGAGCGAGTGCAGCACCTTGGGCAGCGTATTACGCTTCATGTGCGGGCAGAGGTTGCACGGCCGCACGAAATCGACGTTTGCATAGCGCGCCGCAACGTTGTCGGCCATCGAGCACTCGGTCATTAGGAGCACGCGCGCGCCGCCCGCCTCGCTGAGGCGGCCAACGTACTCGGTCATTCCTTGGGTCGAACCCACGTAGTCGGCCTCCGCGAGCACGTCGGGAGGGCACTCCGGATGGGCCAGCACCGTCAGCGACGGATCCCCTTCGCGAAAGCGCACGATGTCCGCCCCGCTGAAACGCTCGTGCACCTCGCAGTGGCCCTTCCAGGCGATGATCTCGACGTTGGTCTGCGAGGCGACGTACTTCGCAAGGTACTCGTCGGGAAGAAAGATCACGCGGGGCGCCTGGAGCGCCTCCACGATTTGCACGGCGTTACCGCTGGTCACACAAACATCGGATTCGGCTTTTACCTCCGCCGAGGTATTGACGTAGGTGACGATCGGCGTATCGGGGTAGGCCGAACGAAGGAGGCGCACGTCGGCTGCCGTGATCGATTCGGCCAGGGAGCAGCCGGCTCGCAGATCGGGAACCAGGACGGTCTTGCTGGGATTGACCAGCTTCGCCGTCTCGGCCATGAAGTGGACGCCGCAGAGGACGATGACGTCGGCGTCGGTCTCCGCGGCCTTCATCGCCAGGGCGAGCGAGTCGCCGACGATGTCCGCGACGGTATAGAAGATCTCGGGCACCTGGTAGTTGTGGGCCAGGATGACGGCATTGCGCTCGCGCTTGAGGCGGTTGATCGCCGCCACGTAAGGAGCGTGCAACGGCCATTCGACTCGCGGAATGATGCCCTCCACGCGCTCGAAAATCGGATCGGTTTCGGCCTGGATGCTTCCTTGCAGGGCTAGATCGATGACGCCCATCCTTTCTTAATACCCACTGCTCGGAGGCTGGTTTGCACGCCCTCCCGAGCCGGGCCTGGCGTTAGAGGCCGGGAGTCTCTGGGTAGGACGAGGGCACCCGATCTTTTTCTCAGCATAAGGAGGGACCCGCTCATGAACCGATGGTTCGTCGGCCTCATTCTCGTTGGAACGTTTGTAGCAAGCGCCACGACACTGGCCGCGACTGCCCAACCGGTGCCTTCGGCGTCGCCGATGGCGTCGGCGACCCCGATGTCGACAATGCACCCCTAAATCGCCTCGTGAGTGTCGATAAACTGTGGGTAACCGCAGTTTGTTGTGGACCTCCTGTGGACGATGCGCCGAAGGTATTGCAACGGTCGTCGTGCTTTTGCTAGCATGCAAACACTTCGCCCAATGACGAAGCGCGGACAGAATCGAGCCGCGATTGGACCCACGTAGACGAAGCGTCGCAACTTCGCGACAAATCCGAGTGAGACCGATCGAAAACCGGATCGAAACGTCGGTGGGAAGCCGGAAACGGCTTCAAACAGGCGACAATGACCGGCGATATGCAAAGCCCGTAGCATCCGTTACGGGCTTTGCTCTATTTTTCAAAAAGGCCGTATGCACGCGGCCGGGCAACAATAAGAGCCGTGAAAGATCGGGTGGAGCTCACCGCGCGCAGTCTAGTCCTAGGCGCCGTGGTGACGCTCGTATTCACGGCGGCAAACGTGTATCTCGGTTTAAAGGTGGGGCTCACGTTTGCGTCCACGATCCCCGCCGCCGTCATTTCGATGGCCGTGCTGCGCGCCTTCAAAAACTCGTCCATCTACGAAAACAACATCGTGCAGACGGTCGCGTCGGCTGCGGGCACGCTCTCGGCCGTCATCTTCGTGCTTCCCGGCTTGATCATGGTCGGATGGTGGAGCGGCTTTCCGTTCGCGCAGTGCTTTGGCGTTTGCGCGATTGGCGGCATCCTGGGCGTCATGTACAGCGTGCCCCTGCGGCGGGCCCTGGTCGCTCAATCGACGCTGCCGTATCCGGAGGGCGTCGCCGCTGCCGAAGTGCTCAAGGTCGGCACCGCGGCGGGCGCGGCCGGCGAGGGGAATCGCGCCGGCTTGTTGGCGCTCGTCGGAGGAACGCTGGCCTCCGCCGGTTTTGCCATCATCGTTGCAACGCGCATCTTTGCCGGCCAGGTTGCCGCCTACTTTCGCATAGGAGCCGCGACGACCGGTCTGGGCTTTTCGCTCTCGCTCGCACTCGTCGGCGCGGGGCAGTTGATCGGCATCTCAGTGGGCCTCGCGATGCTAAGCGGGCTCTTCATTGCATGGGGCGTCGCAACTCCGGTTCTTA
>JABCZE010000172.1 GCA_013289785.1 Vulcanimicrobiota bacterium
TGCAAGACACGATAACCGACACGCATTTGGTCGCGCGCAATCGCTTGGGGCGAACGATCGCCTTCGTCGCGCGCATCTTCCACGATCGCCTGCTCCCCAACGCCGGCGAAATCTACGCGCTCGGAATCGACGGAGGCAGCGCGGTCGTCGTCGACCCCGACGGAACCGCAACGCTACTAAACGGAAAGGGCGGTCGCGGCGCCTACCTCGTACGCAGCGACACGCCTCCAGTACTCATTCCCGGACATCCGCTGCACTACACGGTCGAGGTGACGCATCTCGCGCGCGATGGCGAACGTTTCGATCTGCTCAACAAGCAGACGCCCGAGCCGTGGTACACAATCACCGTCGAAGGCACGCGACCGCCGTATTACGACGAGGACCCTTACAAACGATGACGACCGAGCCTTACGAGCGCCTCGAAGCGCAGGTACGCGCGTTGCTCGACGGCGAGAGCGACTTCATCGCCAACGCCGGCAACTTCGCGGCGCTGATTCACGCCGAGCTTCCCGAGGTTAACTGGGTTGGCTTTTATCGCGCGACGCCGTCGGGCGAGCTAGTGCTGGGCCCGTTTAGCGGACGCCCCGCCTGCTCGCGCATCCCGCACGGGCGTGGCGTCTGCGGAGCCGCCGCCGTAAAGCGAGAAACGCTCGTGGTGGATGACGTGGACGCCTTCGCCGATCACATCGTCTGCGACAGCGCATCGCGCAGCGAAATCGTCGTTCCAATACTGCGCGACGGCGAGCTGTTCGGCGTCTTCGACGTCGACAGCCCCATAAAGGCTCGCTTTACCGCCGACGACCGCGCGGGCCTCGAACGCCTCGTCGCAACGTTCGAGGAAATCCGGTAAGGCGCCCAAAAAGAGGACCCAGATCAAGATTTAGGAGGCAAACCATGCCTGCTCTCCACCTCGGTCGAGTTTCCCTCGGAACGCCGGTCGCGCTCGCGCTGCTTGCCGGCTGCAGCGGACCGCAAACGCTTGCAAACTCCCCAGCCAGAGCTTCGCGCCCGGTTGCGACGCAATCGAAGACGTTTAAATTTACCGTGGGGCCCCAGTACTTCGTCGTTCCCTCGGGCGTCACGGCGGTGCGCGTCGAGGCCGTCGGCGGCGGCGGTGCGGCATCATCCTACGTGCATGGCGGTAACGGGGGCGTCGTGAAAGCGACGATCCCGGTTACGCCGGGTGAAACGTTGGGCATCTACGTCGGCGGCGCCGGCGGATCAGGGCGTCCGAGCAGTGTCGGTGGCCCCGATGACGGTGGGCCCGGCGGCTTCAACGGCGGTGGCAACGGGGGCGGTGGCGGCACCGCGTATGACGGTCGGGGTAGCGGCGCCGGTGGTGGCGGCGGCGCGTCCGACGTCCGCCAAGGCGGCAGCGAACGCAGCGATCGCGTGATCGTCGCCGGCGGTGGCGGTGGTGCCGGAGCAAACGCAGTGTACGGCGCGGGCAACGGCGGCGCGGGCGGCGGCGAGATCGGCGGCGCTGGGGCCGGTAACAAGTTCGGCAGCGGTGATCCCGACGGTTACGGCGGTGCGGGTGGCACGCAGAGTGCGGGCGGCGCGGGCGGTGACGGCGGAAAGCGCGATGGTTCCGGAGCGCCCGGCGTCCACGGAAAGCGTGGCGTGGGCGGACGGGGCGGCGGCAAGCCCTCGAGCGTCGGCGGCGGCGGCGGTGGCGCCGGTGGCGGCTATTACGGCGGCGGAGGAGGAGGCAGCGGTTCCGGCAGCACCAGCGGAGTCGGCGGCGGCGGTGGCGGCGGTGGCGGATCCTCGTTCGTTGAGAAGCGCGCTACCGACGTTAGGAACTCGCAGGGTACCGGGCCCGCCGGAAACGGCGAGATCGTGATCTCCTGGAGTACTTAAAGCGCTAGCGGGGCGGGGGCCCCATTTCGCCGTGGTCGCCCACGCCCATCGTTCCATGCTCGTGCGGCGGAAGCGCGCGCAGTACGATCCAACCCGGGTCGCGCATTTCTGCCCGCATCGATGCGCTCATCATATGATCGTCATGGCTCGGCGGATGCCAGTTCGGCATCTCGCTTTGCATCTGCGACTTCATCTGCTCGTGAAGCTGGCGCGCTTGTGAGGCGTATGCCGAGTGCGCTTGGAGAATTCGCTGGCGCTCGCCCGGCGAAAGGATCGCGTCGATCTGCTTTGCCGCAGCGTCGATGTCGGGATTCGGCGACAAGACGAGGTTGCCGATCTCAGCCGCGAGCGCACGCCGATGGACCGGTGTCAGCACGGAGAGAATCTGCGCGCGCAGTTGGTCGTGGAGTTGCCGCTCTTGCTGGCCGAACTGCTGGAACATTTGATGCATCTGCTGGCGCTGGGCGTCTGTGGGCTGCTGGGAGGCATTAGCATCCTGGGCAAGCGCCGCCGCCGGGATAAGGCTCAGCGCGAGCGCGAAAGCGAAAAAGCTCTTACTCATGCCGCGATTGTACATCGGGCTTCCGTAAAGGTGGCTGAGAACTAACCTTTTTATCATCGGGGCCCCCATGCGACAATCTCGGAGTGTGCGTGGGTGCGCCCCGCAGCAGAGCGGCCGATTCACTTTCCCGGACTTACTGCCGCGCCGAATGGTCCGTTGAAGAATGTGGACGAGCCTTTGCTCAAGGTCACCGTCGGTTTGCCCCCGGCGGGATATTTCCATAACTGAACCGTGTCGAGCGAAGGCCCGTCGTCAGGCCCGATGACCGTATCGCCCGCAATCCACGACTGATAAACTTCGTAGGAGCCCTTGAGTACCGTCTTTCCGGTGATCTTCGCCGACGAGCCCGACACCTGTATGCGAAAGATCGCTGAACCGGTCCTGTACGAGGGATCCCCGACCGTGAGCGCACTGCCGTCCCATTGAATGTTGCCGGGAAACACGATCCCATTAAGCTTGATGTTGGTGAACGTTTTGCTTCCTTTGCGCAGCTCGGCAAACGCGAATTCCGACTTGCCGGCCGGCGGCAGCCCGTCGACAAATAAATTCCCTTTGTTGTCGTAACCGCACCATTGCATCAGCTCGATCGCTGGATCGATGTAAACGGTCGGCGTTCCTGCGGCCTTCTTCCAAACGGAGACGCTGCCCTGAAATTTCGTCGAACTGTACTCGCTCGATACGGCGAGATCGCCGGTGACGGGATCGACGGAGCAGCCGTAAGGATTTTCGCCTTGATCGCTCAACGACCCGATCGGCGACCCGGCGTGAGAGAACTCTTCAATGGTCGGATGCCCGCCGATTTCTACGACCCAAAGGTCACCCTTCTTGTCGACGCACTCTCCTTGCGGCGTTCCGTCGAGATATGCGATCGACTTGACGAACGTGTCCTGCGGATAGGTAAAGACGTCGAGAACGCGATCTCCGTATTCGGAGATGTAGAGAAGGTCTCCACTCGTCGCGACCCTCGCCGCCATTCGATCCGGCAGCAACGCAACGTTGCCGGCGCCGGTCGCGCCGCTACAGCCCGTCAACAGCGCGGCGATCGCGCAAAGGCCCAACGCGCGCTGCATTAGTACGAAAACCCCGCAAGGCTGCCATACTCCGGGCGCGGGTTTATCACATAACCGATGCGCTTTTCCGGATTGATCTCGGGCGCGACTCCAAACCAGAAGTTGAAGCCTTGGATCTCTTCGAAAGACGTGCCGTTTTCGTTGACGATCCAAATCGCGCTGGCTTGCGTCCCGTCGCCCGAAACCGGCTGCGCGACGATGCACAGGCCGTGAACCGAGTCAACCGCAACGCCCGCACCGCTGTGCAGTTCGCTGCCGCCCGAGTTGGGAAGCTGGACTTCGCTGCCCTTGTGCGTCTTAAGGTCGTAGAACTCGATCCCCGCGTCGATCCCGGTCGTGGTGCAGACGACGCCGGTTTTGGTATCAACCCCGATGCCGTCCACTTGGCCGTAACCGACGCCAGTGAATGTTACCGTCTTCCCCGACTTCAGATCGATGATGCCGATGACCGGGTTCGTGTACCGGCCGCCGTTTTGCGCGGCAATCACGGCCTGGTTTGTCACCGAGTCCTGCGCGATGACCGGAACGCCGCCGGTGCTAAAGAGGTTCTGGTCCAGTGGAATAATCTTTGCGGTGCCTCTGACGACGTCGGCCGCGACCACCTCGGTCGGCTCCGATGACTTCGTCATGTCATATCCAAGCATCACCGCCGTTGAGCTGTGCTGATTCTCGGCGATCTGCGATACTTCGAACGGTTTGGGAGGCGCCCACGATCCCGTGATCTTTTCTCCGGCCACCGGATTCATCAGGTCGTACCTGTTGTGGAAAAGGAAGCCGACGTCGCCGCCCAGGATGCCGTACACCACGTAATCGCCGCTCGAGCCGGCATTTTCTCGCACGAGCTTCGTGACTTTGCCGGTCGTCTGGTCGAAAGTTTCCAACGATACGCGCATCGAGCGATCGTTATAGTTGGCGAGAACACCGTCGCTACCGTGCTGATCGATATCGAAGCCAAGAATCGTACCGGCCAACTTCGGCTCAACGATTGGCCCGAGGCCATACGTATCGCGCACGGCAACGCGAACCGCAGGCGGGG
>JABCZE010000173.1 GCA_013289785.1 Vulcanimicrobiota bacterium
CATCAACTATATCAGGGCCTGTTTTTCGCGTCAAATGGGGGGCGCAATGGCGGCAAGCGGCGGGCTGCACGAAAATCCGCGTTTGGGCGTTCTGGACGGCTTGCGAGGGCTGGCCGTCTTGCTCGTGCTTTGGTATCACGTGTGGGAGATTTCGTGGCTCTCCCCGCCCGCTTGGCTGGCCTTCCTGCCGGCGACCGGCTTCGCCGGCGTCACGCTCTTCTTCTTTCTCTCCGGCTTCGTCATCTCGTACCCGTTCTTCCGGGCGGACCAGGTCGGGAAGCCGCCGCCCGCCTGGGGCCATTTCGCCTGGCGCCGCTTCATCAAGATCGTGCCGTCGTACGTGCTCTCGATAGGGGTCGCGTATGCGCTTGGCTACGCCCAGAGGCAACCGAGCGCGGCGCTCTTGCCGGACCTTACCACCCACCTGCTCTTCATTCATAGTTGGTTTCCAGACCGGTTCGGCACCATCAACGGCGTGCTCTGGACCCTGGCCGTCGAAGTCGAGTTTTATTGCGTCTTTCCGCTGATCTGGTGGGCGTTTCGGCGCTGGCCCTGGCTTTCGGCCGGCACGATGATTGCGATCGCTTGGATCTGGCGCGCTTGGCTGTTCCAGTGCTGCTCCACCACGCTCTTCCGGCCGTATGAGGAGAACCTCCCCGGATATCTCGACATCTTCGGGCTGGGAATGCTCAGCGCATATCTCTTTGTCGCCCGGGGTCATCTGCTGCGGGCCTCGGCGATGCGTCGCAACGCGCCGCTGATTGCGCTCGGCGGATTTGTGGCCCTCTGGCTGCTGCTGGCAAACTGCTATACCTACAGGTTGACCGATCAGTGGTCGGGCGTGTGGCAAATCGATCGCCGGCCGTTGCTCGGCATGGCTTTTAGCGCGATGGCGTTGGGTTCGCTGGCGAGCCCGCGCTGGTGGCAGATTCTACTGGACAACGCGCCGATGCGATTCCTCGCGACGATCTCGTACAATCTCTACCTGTACCATCAGATCGTTGCGCGCGAGATGCTCTGGCATCACCTCCCGCCATACTCCGGGAACCCTCACTACGACACAGAATGGCAAGCCCGGTATACCGAGCTTGCCTTTGCACTGGCCATCGCGGTAGCGACGGCGGCAACTTATCTGTTCGAACGCCCGCTATTGCGGCTACGGGGTCCCCGCAGCCCGCGGGATTCGGTTAAAGCTGCGACTTGAAGATGCTCTCCGTGATCCCGTCGACCACCGGAATGCGCACTTCTTTTCCTTGGAACGCAGTTATCGTCGTCCAAATCCAAACGACGAAGTATGCCAGCCCTAGCAACATCGTTAAGAAGAAGAACGGGTGGATGATGATCGCAATAAACCAGAAGGCGATATAAAGCACAAAGGTCACACCCCAGAGGGTGATCGATTGTGCGGCCGCCCATTTCACGAATTTATTCGTGCCGCCGCCGACGAGCATAATAATGCCGCCAAGGAGCGTGAACAAATAAGCGAGCCCGGCCGCTACATTTTGGTCGAGCCCAAAGGGTGTATCTTTGGGAGGTTCGGTCACGGACATAAGTGCTTGCCCCTTTCGGCTCCAGCGCGACTGCAAACTTGTCGGCCTTGGTTTGCTTAACAAGGGCGGCGAACCTTTATGCTAGCGCTCGCTCGTGAAAGGCCGCACGCGGGCGTGCGGGAAAGGGCTGCGCGGTGAGTCGCAGGATCGAACCCGAAGGCTGGCCACGGCCCAGCGGATACGCCCACGGCATCGTAGCGGAGGGCCGCTACCTCGCGATCGCCGGTCAAATCGGCTGGAACGAGCGCTGCGAACTGGCCGGTGAAGGCTTCATCGACCAGGCGAGGCAGGCGCTACGCAATGTCGTCGCGGTCGTTCGCGCCGCCGGCGGCCAACCCGAGCACCTCGTCCGGCTGACATGGTATGTCACCGATAAGCAGGAGTATCGCGACAGCCTCGCCGCCCTCGGGAAGGCGTATCGCGAGATCGTTGGCTCGCATTTTCCCGCGATGGCGCTCGTGCAAGTTGCCGGTCTGCTCGAAGACGGCGCGAAGGTGGAGATCGAAGCGACCGCGGTTCTACCCAAAGAGTAGCCGAGGGACCAATTTTGACCACAGGCGTACGGTACGATAGCGCGATGATCAATGGAGATGCGGTCCTTGCCGCGGTGCTCGCCTTACGGAAAGCGACGGAGCAGAGCTTTAATCGGATCGAACGCGAAATGGCGCGGCGCTTCGACGCGGTCGAACTGCGCATGAGCGCTCTTGAGACGCGCCTGAGCAGATTTGAGGTCAAGGTCCTCCACCGCTTCGACGACCTTGAGGGGCGGCTGGTCGCGGTCGAAAAACGCTAACGCGGCGCGGATACTAACGCCTTGTCATCCTGAGCCCTTCGACTACGCTCAGGATAAACTACATCGAAGGACCCGGGCGCTCCAGCCGCACAGGTCACGCTGTTGCGAAGTCGTCGTAGGTGTGCTAATGTCGGCTTGTGTCAGGCTAGCAGCACATCGAAGCGTGCGAGGCGTCGCAGTAATGCGGCGCCTCGTTTTTTATATGCTAACGTGACACGGGGAGTGTCAGGATGACGGACGATCGCGGAGTTTATACCGTTGCAGTTTGCCGGTTTCCGTTCGGGGGAGTTCGCTGAGGAACTCGATCTCGCGCGGCGCTTTGAACGGCGCGATCTGCGCTTTACAGAACTCGCGCAACTCGTCGGCCTTGGCGCTGGTGGCGGCGCAGCCTTCGACGAGGACGACGAACGCCTTGACGAAGTTCGTCTCCTTCGCCGGATCGCGCTGGCCCACGACGGCAACTTCTTTGACGTCGGGGTGGGCGATCAGCGCTTGTTCGACTTCGGGACCCGAGATGTTGTAGCCGGCCGAAAGAATCATGTCGTCCATGCGCGAGACGTACCAGTAGTAGCCGTTGGCGTCGCGGCGATAGGCGTCCCCGGGGTAGTTCCAGCCGCCCTGCACGTAACTGCGCTGGCGCTCGTCTTGAAGATACTTACAGCCCGTCGGACCTTTGACCGCTAAGCGCCCCACCGTGCCATCCGGCACCGCGTGCCCGGCATCGTCGTGAATCTCGGCGACGTATCCGGGAACGACACGCCCCGTCGAACCCACACGCACTTCGTGCTGCGGCGAACCGACGAAGATGTGCAACATCTCCGTGCTGCCGATGCCGTCGAGAATAGTGAGCCCAGTCGCCGCATACCATTGCTCCGAGACGACCTTCGGAAGCGTCTCGCCCGCAGAGATGCACGCGCGCAGCGTTGAGAGATCGTACTCGAGCGCCTTTGCTGCCATCGTACGGTATGCGACCGGCGCGGTGAAGATCGTCGTAACGCCAAAGGCCGCGATCGCTTCGAGCAGTTCCATCGGGCCGGCCTTTTCCAACAACAGGGTGGCGGCCCCGGCGTGGAGCGGAAACAGCAGCAGACCGCCTAGGCCGAAAGTAAATGCCAGCGGCGGGCTTCCACAGAAGAGATCGTCGCGCCGCGGCTGCAATACGCGGTCGCAATAGGTATCGCAGATCGCCATCAGATCGCGATGGTAATGCATTGCCGCTTTCGGCGTTCCGGTCGTTCCCGACGTAAAGGCAACGAGCGCGACGTCTTCCGCGGCCGTTTCCACGTTGGCAAAATGCGGCGAAGCATCGCGCATGAGGCTCTCGAGCGAACCTGCCGCCGGTACATCTCCGTTGAGGTATAGCGTCCGCACGCCCCCGCGGCCGCTGCAAGCGACCTCGAGCTCCTCGCGCAACCGGCTGTCGCAAAGCACGTGCTTGACCTGCGCCTTCTCCATGATGAAGCGCAGCTCGGTGGCGCGATACTGCGGGACCGTCGTTACCGCGATGCCGCCCGCTTTTAATACGGCAAACCAGCACGCGGCCAGCATCGGCGCGTTCGGAGCGCGAAGCAGCACGCGATTCCCCGGCTCAAAGGCGGTCGTTTCGACCAGCACGTTGGCAATGCGATTGGCTGCATCCCGTAAATCCGCGTAGCTCCAGCAAACCCCGCCGGGCGCGACGAGGCAGCGCCGCGCGCCGTCACCGCTCTCGACGCGAGCATCGAGCAGGCGCGTTGCGGCGTTGACGCGGTCCGGATAACGCAGTTCGGGAAGATCGAAGCGCAGCTCAGGCAACTCCTGCGTCGGCGGCAGGCGCTCCTGCGCGAACCGGTCGAGATGCGCGGTCATCTCAGGTTGCCAAAATCTGCCGCGCAATCACGAGCTGCTGAATCTCACTGGCGCCTTCGTAGATCCGCAGTGCGCGAACGTCGCGATATAAGCGCTCGACGATCTCGCCGCGCGTGACGCCACGGCCGCCGAAAAGCTGCACCGCGCGATCGCAGACGCGTCCCGCCGCCTCTGTCGCAAACCACTTCGCCATCGCGGCTTCGCGCGTCACGCGCGCGCGGCCGCTGTCTTTGGCCCAGGCGGCGCGATAGACGAGCAGCGCGCCGGCATCGGCGTCGGTCGCCATCGCCGCAATCGCCGCTTGTGTGAGCTGCAGGTCGGCCATCGGC
>JABCZE010000174.1 GCA_013289785.1 Vulcanimicrobiota bacterium
CATCGAGTTGTATGGATAGATGCGCAACGATTCGTCGTACTCTGCAGCGGCGGTCTGCCCGTCCCCGGCCTCGAAGGCAAGTTGCGCGTCGCGGAGGTGGTACCACGAGCGCGCGTAGGCCGATATGCTGGTCATCCGGTCGACTCGCCGGGTCGCCTCATCCAGGACGACGCGAGCGCCGGCGACGTTGCCGGTCAGTTCGTCATAGCGAGCGCGAATCGACATCCACGTCGGATCGACGTCCGGGTCGGACGGGTGATTCAAAATTTGCTCGGCCTCTTGGTAGCGCCCGATTTCCATGAGAATCGAGGCACTCTGCGCGCGCGCGCCGTCGTTCGACGGATCGGCCTCCAAGGCGTCGCGTTCGGCTGCGAGCGCCGCAGGAAAGCGATGGAAGACGATGTCGCTCGATGCAATGACGCTCAACGCTTGCGGGTTACCTTGAGGTTGGAGCGCCAGCGACCGCTCGGCCATGGCGTGCGCGCGCGCAACGTCGTTGAGGTCACCGGTTTCACGGAATCGCTGAAGGTATTCACTCGCAAGCATCCGGCGAGTGATTTGATCGCTGGGGTCGAGGCGCGCCTGAGCTTCTTCGAACGCGATCAACCGGTCGCGCTGCCGGTAATCGGTCGAAATCGGGGCGGGTTGGATCCCGGTCGCCTGCGCGCGATGCGAGGCAAACCACGGCCACCCCGCCCCAAGGGCAGCCGCCGCCACGAGGGCGACGGCCGCCGTAGACGTCCTCACGTTTAGAGGGGCGCCTGGATGTAGGGGAACGTTTTGGTATTGGACTTATCGTAAGCGACGTTGTCGAGGGCGAGACAGGGGGCTTCCTTCATGTCGTCGGGGATCAATCCGAGCGCCGACAGGGTGTTGCCGAAAATGGCGTTGAGCGAGATGCCGACGATGTCGTCGTCGAGCGCGCGCCCGCCCCACTTACTGCCCGTCGCACCACCCGTCTCGTAGCCAAGATAGGAAGCCGTCGTAACGTCTTGCGAAAGATCGGCCTTCAGTACGTTGGGATAGAGGATGGCTTGCAGCGTGTCGGCGTTTTCCTTGCTGCGGAAGTTCAACGTGAACGATTTGATTTGGCCTTGCAGAACGGGATCCGCGTACGGTTCGGCGCGATTGGTCTTGTTGTGACTTTCGAACAGTTCGAAGACTTCTTTGACGGCGGGCCGCGAAAGCAGCTCGATCTGCTTATACACCGTCGATCCGGTGCTGGGCGAAATGCCGGCTCCCCCCGCCTGCGGATTGAAGACGCCGGCACCCGAGGTACAACCACCGACGATCGCTCCGGCGAGGATGGTACCAAGGAGCGCGAGTTTATAGCGTGTTGTCATGTGTGTTTTACTCCCTTACTCTGAGCCGGGCGTGGCAGTGGTGGCCCAGAGGCCGATGACGCCGGGCGATCCGCTCGCCGGCGCGAGCAGCTTCTTAGGCATTTCGATAACGATCGAGAGGACGTCGTAGGGCGCCAACAAGTCCTTGGGTTTTGCGATCACGCATTTGTTGGAGCCGGCCGTTCCGTAACTTACTCCATTGAGGACGATCTTTTGATTCTTCGAAGCGAAGCGGAACGAGGTCGCAGTGGCCGGCGGGACGTGCGGATGGTTCATGTAGTTCCGATCGGGAATGATTTTGAAAAACTGCGCGAGGTCGAAGAAAAACGGGTCGCGCCGCGGGCCGACGAAGACCTTGATGCCGCCCTTGAGCGACGCGGTTTTTCCAAACGCAAACGTGCCGGTCTTGCCGATGAGGGTGTTGGACGTTCCAACTTCGTTCGGCTTACCGGGGCCGTACAGCGTGATATTTTGACTGCTGCCGGACGAATCTGCCGTGAACTGTACCACGGTATTCTCCGTAAACGATCCGGACGTAACGCCGGTATTGGCAATTTTGAACTGATAGAGCAGGTTAGGATCGAGGGCGAGGCCGCTGTACATGCCGGCTGGAATGAGCGGGCGCACGTCCATGACGAGCGCGACGCGTGAAGCATCGTGCGGATCCGGGAAGGCGAAGACGTCGGTAATATCGGCGAGCGGGTTGGCGACGACGGTCGGCGAGTCTTGATGGTCGGATCCCCGGGCAACTCTAACGGAGTAGAGCGAAACCGAGAAGGCGAGCACGAAAACCGCCGCCATCGTTACGATGGGTCGAAGCAGTTTCATACGGGCTCCTTTATGGCCAGTGGGTGGTGGTGTGTCGAATGCGACGAGAAGAGTGACGGAATCAAAGCGAAGGCGGCGACGCTGCAGAGCGTGAGCGTTACGATGGCGAGACGGGGAATCGCGACGCCTTGATCGGCAAGCCCTTGGGCCAGCATGATCGCGCCGATCGTCGAGATGACGCCGGAGGTAAGGAACGGAGCGACGCGCGAAAGGCGGCCAAAGGACGACCGGCGTTGCAGCCATGCGGCGCCGTGCACGACCGCAAAGCCCAGGCCGGTTAGGATCGTCGCCAGGCCGAGACTGAAGATGACGATGAGAAACAGACCGTAGCCGACTCGGTGCAGGTGCAACGCGGTGAGCAGCACGACGATCGCTGCCGGACAGGGTGCGATGCCGCCGCTCATTGCAGCGATCACCGCACTCGCGAAATGGAGCGGTGCCGAGCCCGGGATCGCATGCGAATGAGCGTGGTCGTGATCGTGGTGATGATCGTGCGCGTGCCGCGCGCGCTTCACGGCGGCCGACAGCGTGCGCGCTCCAATGACCGCAACCGCCGCACCGGAGAGCAGCGTGATCCACGTAAAGAGGCTCTCGGTGGCGAATCCGGCAGCAAAGAAGAGCAGCGCTCCGAGCAAAAGCACGGCGATGGTATGCGCGAAGGTCAGCGCGCCCGCCAGTATCACGGCTTGTTTGAATGTTGCCCGAGCTCCAACCAGCGTGAACGCGAGCAGCGCTTTGCCGTGGCCCGGCTCGAGCCCGTGGAGCGCTCCGAGTCCAAAGGCGGCCAGAATCGTCAGAAAGATCAAGAGCGGCGTCTGCGTTCCGCGCGAGAAGAGGTCGGACAAGGCCGACGATCGCACGATCGAGTTCACTCCCCAAGAGGCCGCATCGTCGCCGCTGACGCGCACGTGCGCGACGCGCCCGTCGAAGAGGTCGAACGTCGCGACGTCGTTGTGGCGGGGTGAGCCGATCAGCGCGCTCGGATACGAGCGGAGTTCGTTGGTCGGCTCGGACTGGCCCGGCAACACGATGTCTTTCCAGCCGATTCGCCGGTCCGCATAGACGAGATCGTGAACGGTTATCGTTGATTTCAAGGGCGCCGAGACAGTGAAGTCGCCGGTCCAATACAGGATGGGCAGGCCGCCCGCGCCCGGACGGGTACGCGATGTTGCTTCTTCAAGACGGATTGGCAGCGTCGCGCCGTTGGCTTCGATGGAGAGTCCCGCAGCCACGCGCATCGCCTCTTCATTCTCCCAGGTGCGGCGTCGCTGCGGCGTCCAGCTTCTCTCATTCATGATTTGGAACGTCGGAATCTCCGCGATGTCGAGAACGTAGTGGATGCGCAGCATGCCGTGCTGCGGGCGTATCTCGGCAAGGTGGTTGATCGTGAAATTCCCGAGCGGATGCGCCGCGGTAGCACCGGCGCCGGCGAGCAAAAAGACGGCGCACCATACGCCCAACGCCGCTAACCGGGTCCCCCTAAAAGCCATCGTCGCTCCCCTCGATGGCTTAGTGAACGCGCCGGACCCACGTTTGGATTGCGGCCTCCCGGATTAAAAGCGCTAGCCCGGGAATTTTTGCCGACGCGTCAACGCCGAGGCGGCTCGTTGACGAGCCCTCGGTTAGCATGGTAGCTTAAATTGTCCATGAGCAAATCTAGCGCGTCTGTAGCAAGACTCTCTTTGAATAGCGCGCGTGCCATTGCCGTCGCGCTATTGGCCCTTTCGGGTTGTTCGGGCTCGAGGGGCGTTTCGACGATTCCGCCCGACCTTTCGACGGCCGGGGCGCAGCCGCAGGCCGTGAGCTCGTCGGAGTTCAAGCGGATCGCCACGTGGGGGGGCAAGGGAAAGATAGCCGTTGCTCAGTGTCCCCAAGGCTATAGGGTCGTTGCCGGCGGTTCGAGCAGCAGCGACGGCAGCTTCGTCGGTACCGGGTATGCGAACTCGAAGTTCGATAGTTGGTACGTGCACCCGGATTCGAACGCAAGCGCCGAGGCTTTTGCCTCATGTCTTCCCAGTGCGATCGCGCGAGCGGCCTTTAGGTGGCGCTCCGCCGGATCGATCAGCGGTCTAGCCGGTGCGCAATGCCGGCGCGGATTCACGCTCGTCACCGGGTTTGGATTGGGCACCATCACCAACGCCTGGTTTAACGCGAGCACCAATACGTACTGGGTGAGCGGCGGGGCCGTAGCCTACGCCTCGTGCGCGAGAGTTTCCGCCGGCGTCGTAATTAAGCACGCGTGGAATAAGAGTCAGAAGCCCAAGAGCGTCTACGCCGGGTGCGGCTCGGGATACAGCGCGTTCGGCGGTTCCATGGGCGACAATCAATGGCCCGG
>JABCZE010000175.1 GCA_013289785.1 Vulcanimicrobiota bacterium
GTCTACTCGATCGTGCAGGCCAAGGCCGGCGGCATTTTTCGTTCCGGCGACGGCGGCGCGACGTGGCAGCGCACCAACGACGACATGGAACTGCGCCAGCGCGCCTTCTACTATATGAGCGTTTACATCGATCCGACCAACGCCAACACGATTTACGTGCCCAACGTGCAAGCGGCGTGGGTATCGCGCGACGGCGGCAAGACGTTTCGCTCGCTGCGCCCGCCGCACGGCGACAATCACATCGTCTGGGTCGATCCGCGCAACCCGAAAATCTTACTCGAAGGCAACGACGGCGGCGCGACGGTTTCGACCGACGGCGGCGAAACCTGGAGCGGCGAACACAATCAGCCGACGGGGCAGTTCTATCACGTCTCGCTCGACGATCGGTTCCCGTTTCACATCTATGGCGCCCAGCAGGACGAAGGCTCGATTGAAGGCGCGAGCGCGTCGGTGAGCGGTGCCATCTCGAGCGACGAGTGGCAGCGAGTGGCGTACGGCGAAAGCACGTTCGTCGCGCCGCAGCCCGGCGATCCGGACATAACCTACGGGAGCGGCTACTTTTCGATCTTCCTGCAGTACGACGCGACGATCGGCCAATATCGTAGCGTCAGCCCGTGGCCGGATTATCAGGAAGGCGCACCCTCGGCCGAACTTAAGTATCGCTTCGGCTGGACGCATCCGGTGCTGTTCTCGCCCGCGAATCCCAAGCAGTTGCTGATCGGTTCGCAATTCGTGCTGCGCAGCGATGACTACGGGCGCACGTGGCAAACGATCAGCCCGGATCTCACGCGCAACGATCCGCGCACGGAGGGCCCGACGGGCGGCCCGGTCGATCTCGATCAAACCAGCGCCGAGGTCTTTCCCGACGTTTCCTCGCTGGCCGTCTCGCCGCTCGACAACAACGTCATCTGGGCCGGCTCGGCCGATGGTCTCGTGCACGTAACGACCGATAGCGGCGCGCATTGGAGCGCGGTGACGCCGCCTGAACTGCCGCAGACCGCGCAAATCAGCGCGATCGAGCCGTCGCACGTCGCAAAGGGTACGGCATACCTCACGGCATCGCGGTATATGTGGGACGACTTCCATCCCTACGTGTATCAAACGCAAGATTACGGCGCCCACTGGACGGCGCTGACCGCGGGGCTTCCCAACGATCAAAGCGCGTTCGTCGTTCGACAAGATCCCAACGACGCGAACCTGCTCTTCCTCGGAACTAAGAGCAGCGTTTACGTAAGCTACGACGGCGGCGCTGCCTGGCAGCCGCTCGCGCTCAATCTACCGAAGGTGCAAGTCCGCGATCTTGCCATCGATACGCGCCAAGGTGCCGTGGTCGCGGCGACCCACGGCCGCGCGTTTTGGGTGCTCGACAATCTTGCGCTGCTCGAGCAGTTTTCGCGCAGCGGTTCGGCTGCAGCGAACGGCGCGCCGCAACTTTTTGCACCACAGACGGCGTGGCTGACGCACGCGTACGGGGCGAGTGGCTTCCCGGTGTCGGGAGCGGGTGAGAACCCGCCGTTCGGCGCGACGGTTTTCTTCAAAGTGCCCGCGTCGTACAACGGCACGACGCCGGTGACGCTCACGTTTAACGACGCGTCGGGCGCAACGGTACGGACGTTCGCGCTGCATCTTAAAACCAAGCCGCAACCGACGCCTGCAGCGCCGCTCTTTGCCTCGGCCGCGAGAGAGCGGCAAGCGGATTTCGAGGCGACGGGCATCCAAGCCGGCGCCGATCGCTTCCAGTGGGATCTGCGCTATCCCGACGCGACGGGGGTTAGCGGTTTCCAGCCGCCGATGGCCGCGGGTGGTGAAGAAGATCAACTGAGCGGACCGGTCGTACTTGCCGGGACGTACACGGTGACGCTCGACTACGGCGGCAACGCGACGCACGCGACATTCGACGTCGCACTCGATCCGCGCATTCACGTGCAACCCGATGCGCTCGCCGCGCGATTCGCGCTCGAGCAGCGAATCCACGCAACGCTCGATGCGCTCGATCGCAAGCTGAACGAGGCGCTGGCGCTTCGCAACCGCCTGCCGCAAAGCTCGGTGGCGGCGTTGAATGCCGAGATCGGCGATCTCGTCCAGCTCAAGATCACCTCGAGCGAAGGCGACTTGCTCAACGAAGCGAAGCTGCACGATCGGCTAGCATTCCTCGCGGCCGATGTCGAGATGGCGTACGACCGGCCAATGGCGGCGCAGTACGCCGTCTTCGACGAGCTAGCCGCCCAGGCAACCGCCGCCGACGCCAAACTCGCGAGCCTGATTGGACGTTCTCAGCCTGCGCTAACACCACCCTGATAGAGTAGCGGCGGAACGGAGGACGAATCGTGGCTCGGTTTTCGTTTGTTTTACTAGCGCTTTCTCTGATGGCAGGCGCTTCGCTCGCAGCGTGCGCGTCACAGACCACGGGCCAAGCGATGCGCAACACCGGCATGGGGATCGACGCGTTCGGGCACACGCAGCTCAGCGAGGAGCGAACGATTGCTGCGCCGGATCGATTGGCGCACCTGCAGCGTCTCATCGCCTATTTGCGGTCGAGCCTGCCAAAATACCGCAGCGTCGAGCTTGCCGTGGCTGACGGCTATCGTCCCGAAGGCCCCGACGTACCGGTCGGTGCGCTCAAGCATTTCGTCAACTACGCCAACATTCCAGTCAACTGGCAACATCTCGACGCGGCCGGCGGTGTGTTCATGGACAACGTCTTCGGCTGGATGGTTCACGTCTATCCATTCGAAAACGATATCGCAAAACAGTTCTAGCGGCCCGATCGGGCCGGGCTTAGGCGAACGTGCGTACCGGCTTTACTAGGTAGAAATTTTGGCCCGGTGCGCGACCTGCTTCGATCTGCTCGATGTGCTCAGCGCGGTAGATAATCGCGCGAGCGCGGCCGTCGTCGGCATCGAATATGCCGGTGCCGCGAACGCCCGGCGGAACGCCGCTCGCTACGTCTACGGAGCCGTGCTCGAATGCATAGGCGTCGTGCGATGTTGGATCGATCGCCGCTTCGCCCGTCACCGTCGTAAGCCGATAGAGCCCAAGGTTCAGCGATTCGGCCACGTCGCGTCGTTCCGCGACGAGGTGATGATCGTCCCAGGCTGCGACGAGATGCCGAAACGCCTCATGTCCGTCTAAATGCAGCATCGCGATCACGCGCCGCTGGTTATGCGAGAGCAGAATTGCTGCCTCACGCACTTTTGCCGCGCCGGCGCGAGCTTTCTCGACGAGGGTTTCGTACGACGCAACTCCGGCGGGGCCGCGATCTTCCTTCACGTCCACCACGGCAATAGCCCACCAGGAGGGCGCAGTAAACGGGATGACGGGTCCCCCGGAGTGGTGATCCGTCATTGTGTGCCGTTGGAGATCTTCATGTGGACGTGTCATTTATAAGTAGGCGGGCGCGTTTGCGCCCGCCTTCCGTGGGATTGAGGTTTGTTTGGTCTTTAGTACGCTGCGATGCCGTTCGGGCTGCCCCAGCCGCTCGGACCACTGTACGTTTTGTAGCCGCCATTTTTCTTTGATAGGCCGGCCTCGCAGAGGTAGTCGCCGCAACCGCCGTCGCTACCCGTTTTGATGTCGTGAAGGTCTTTCTTGAGTGCCTTCTTCTTGAGTTTCCAGAAGCCCTCACCTGCGTTCAGGCTCGTTGCGTTACCCGCGAGTCCGATGACGCCGGCGGTGAACGGTGAGGCTACGCTGGTGCCGCACACGCCGAACCAGCCACCGTAGAGGGCGCTGTATTCAGCGACGGCGGGCGAGCAGCCGGCTTCCGACGAGACGTCGGCGTCGGTGCGCCCGGAACACTTGGGATCGTGCTGCCACGAGGGCTTCGAAATACCGGTTGCGCAACCGGCGCCAGCGTCAACCCAGTCCGATTCGGAATACTTTGAGCCGCTTACGGCAAGCTGAGTGCCGCCGACCGCGATGACGGTGGTGAGCACTGAGGGGGCGCCGATTTCGTTATACGCGTCGTCGCCGGATGCGGCGAGATACGCGATGCCCGGCGTGTCAAAGTATTTGCTGAAGTTCGAGTCGCCGCAGTCGTCGTTGCCGTAGCAGATCCAGCTATTGCTGAGCATCGTGGCGCCCAGCTTAACAGCTTCCGCCTCGGCGGCTTCGAAGTCGGCGATCGAGGACCCAGCCTCCATCAGATAGACCGTGCATTTCGGACAAGCGGCAGCGACCATCTCGATGTCGAGGTCGGTCTCAACGCACCAGCCATAGTCTTCGCAACTGGGAGGATAGTTGCTCGTTTGCCCGGCTTGGTTGTACTTCACGAGGGTGCCCGTACCGAGCCCGTACGTGCTGCGGTACGTCGAGAACGTCGTGGCGGCGTCCGGGTCGTCGCCCGCCTCGATGACGGCAACGGTCTGTCCCGAGCCTTTTCCTAGCGAACCAGTAAGGTTGTACGCTGTTTCGAGTTGGGTTGCCGTCCAGCCGCACGTTGACGACGGATTGCAGCCCGAGAGGGGGTTGATCCCGTTCTTATTGGAGATGAGCGCCAGGCA
>JABCZE010000176.1 GCA_013289785.1 Vulcanimicrobiota bacterium
CGCCACCAATGCGGGCCCGCGCAAGCCGCAGATATACGTATAGGCGGCGACGATCGCGAAGGCGACGAAGAGCGCGGAGCCGCCGACGAGCGGCGAGCCGGCGCCAAACTGCGCGAGCACGGCCTGTATCCCGACGAGTTGCAGCGCGACGTACGGCATCGCGGCGGCAACGCACGTCAGCGCCACCGCGACCTCGAGGCGACGGTCGCCGTAGCGATCGCGAATGAAATCCGCCAGCGTCACGTAGCCGCGGTTTCGCGCCACGACCCAAAAGCGCGTCACGACGACGAAAAAGAAGATAAAGGCGAGCGTCGTGTAGGGGACCGCGAAGAATCCGATCGCGCCGGCACCGTAAAGAAAGGCGGGAAGCGCCACGAAGGTGTAGGCGGTATAAAGATCGCCGCCGAGCAGAAACCAGCTCACGATCGTGCCGAAGCCGCGTCCGGCGAGGCCCCATTCCTCGAGCGAAGCGCGATTGCCCGAGCCCCAACGCGAAGCCGCGAACCCGAGCACGCTCACGGCGACGAAGATGATCGCGAAGACGACGAACGCGCTGCTCCTAAACATCGCGCCGGCCTTGCGTGAGCAGCAGCACCGCGCCGATGAGCAGCGAGCCGAGCACGATCCACGCGATCTGATACCAATAGAAGAACGGAATCCCGAAGAGCGCGGGCTCGAGCCTGGCATAGAGCGGTACCCAAAGCGTCCCGATGAAGGGAAGCAACAGGAGTAAATACCACGCCTGCCGTTTAGAAGAACGGATTGTGTTGCTTCTCCAGCGCAATCGTGCTCGGCGGCCCGTGGCCGGGCATGACGACCGTATCGTCGGGGAGCGTAAAGAACTTACTGCGCACGCTGTTGAGAATGTCGCGGTAGGTGCTCTTGTCGCCGTACGCGCCGCCGACGCTGGCGGCGAAAAGCGTATCCCCTGAAAAGAGCGAGCCCCGAAAGAGGAACGAGGAGGAACCGTCGGTGTGGCCGGGCGTGTGAAGCATGCGAATCGACGCATCGTCGCCGAACGGCAGCGTCTCGCCGTCGCGCAGCAGCAGGGCGCTCTTCGCAAGCGGCCCAATCGCGTGGACGTCGAGCGAGTGCATCACGATCTGCGCTTGCGGAAACGCTCGAGCTACGTCACCGGTCGCGTCGCAGTGATCGAGGTGCTTGTGGGTGATCAGCACGTACTGCAGATGATAGTCGCCGTCGCGAAGCACTCGCAGCAGATTCTGCGGAATGCCTGCCGGATCGACGAGCGCGGCGCGGCGCCCTTCTTCGAGAAAGAAGACGTAGCCGTTGCTGGGCTGGGGATCCTGGGGGTGGCGGCGCACGTCGGGCCGTTCGATTGCCGGCGGGTACCATCGCGCGGCCGCACTGTCGGCGAGCTTTCCGCCGTCGAGTTGCACGACGGCGGCGACGGCGCGAGCCTCCTCGTCGGTTGCGGCACCTTCGTCCTTCAGCCACCGGTCGATCTTTTCTGCCGGGATACCGGTCGCGCCGGCGAGTTGCGCGCTGCCGACGCCGGTGCCGCGCATCGCCTTTTTGAGGATGTCGCCGAAGGTGTCTTCTAGTGGCAAAGTAGTAGGCATCGCCGCACCTTCGACGCTTCGCGCCCAACCGGCTGCAACCGGGCATGCATCCGGGCGAGTCGAAGAAACCTGTAATGGAACGCGTGATCATCATTGGTTCGGGGCCGGCTGGACTGACCGCCGCCGTCTATGCGGCGCGAGCGAATCTCCGGCCGCTCGTCCTGGCCGGCGGGCTCTACGGCGGACAGCTCATGCTAACGACCGACGTCGAAAACTATCCCGGCTTTCCCGAAGGCATCATGGGTCCGGACTTGATGATCCGCTTTCGCGAACAGGCGGAGCGCTTCGGCGCCCGGATCGAAAACGTCGACGTCACCGCTGTCGATTTTGTGAAGCATCCGCTGGTAGTGCGCACCTACGACGCTCGGTTTGAAGCCGAGAGCGTCGTCGTCGCGACGGGTGCGAGCGCGGTTTGGCTCGACATTCCGGGCGAGGAGCGTTTGCGCGGCCGCGGCGTTTCGAGTTGTGCGACCTGCGACGGCGCGTTCTTTCGCGACAAGCACATCGTCGTCGTGGGCGGCGGGGATTCGGCCCTCGAAGAAGCGCTCTTTCTCACCCGCTTCGGCCGGCGCGTCACGCTGATTCATCGCCGCGACCGGCTGCGCGCCAGCAAGATCATGTCCAACCGCGCGCGTTCCCACGAGAAGATCGATTTCATTTGGAACACGGTCGTCGAGGAAGTCCTCGGCGAAGAACGCGTAACCGGGCTGCGCCTTCGTAACGTGGTCGACGGTAAAACCTCCGAGGTACAAGCCGACGCACTCTTCGTCGCCATCGGCCACACGCCGAACACGGGGGTCTTTGCGGGACAGCTCGATCTCGACGAGCGCGGCTACATCGCTTCGCCCGATGGTTCGCTGACGAACGTCGAGGGCGTCTTCGTAGCGGGCGACGTCAACGACCATCGCTACCGTCAAGCGGTGACGGCTGCGGGCGCTGGTTGCCGAGCGGCAATGGACGCCGAGAAATACCTGGAGGCGCTCGAGTTCAAAATCGAGAACAACCGGGACCGCGGGCCTTTGCCCGCGGTTTCATAGGAGCCTGACATGAGCGACGAAGAGAAGAACAGCGACGAACAAGTCGATTCCGTCAGCGGCGGCAGAGGCCACACGATTCCGATCGATCCGCCGATGCGCCCTCCGAGCAATCCGACTCAAGGGCGGGTTGCCGATCCGATCCGGCACCCCAGCAACCCCGTCGGCGAATAAGAAGCTAAATTCCGCCGACGAAACGGCCGGGATTGAGCGTACGATTCGGATCGAACCGCGCTTTGAGCGCCTGCATTTGCGCGATGGCCGGCGGCGATTCGCCCCATACTCGCAGGTAGATGCGGTTGGGATGATCGCTCGCAATCACTTGCGCGCGCGGCTCGATCTCGTGGAGCGCATCGTCGAAAGCTTCGATCTTTGCTCCCAGCGCGCGAGCGTCGAGATCGCTCACGCGTAGGATGATGTCGCCGTTGAGGACGTCGACGATCGTGTCCGCGCGCATCTCGAAACGGCGCACGAGTTCGCCGGCACGCAGCGCGCTTTGCGCGGAGGCGTGTGGCGACGAAGCGATGCGATAGGTGACCGAGCGTTCACCCAGACACGCGACGTACGCATCGACGACGCGTTGAAACGATTCGCGCGCGCCGGCGTCGAGCACGCGCGTCTCGGGCACGCCGGCGCGGCCGAGCGCCGAACGCAGTTCGCGCGTCGCACGTTCGAGCAGCGCTTCGCTGCCCTCGAGCAGCACCGCGACGCGCCCCTCCGGTCCGTCCTCGCCGTCGATCGCGTTGTGAAATCCATCGATCCAAAAAGCCGCGGCGGGACGCATCGGCAGCGATTCGAGTTGGGCACAGGCTCGCGCGCGCGTCCGCTCGGGAAGACGTGCGAGAAAGAGCCGGGCGTGTTTTGGTAAGGGGACCGTCTTAAAATTCGCTTGCACGATGATGCCGAGGGTTCCGAACGAGCCGACGTATAGGCGGCTCATGTCGTAGCCGGAAACGTTCTTCACGACCATACCGCCGGCGCGCGCGATGGTTCCATCGGCGAGGACGATCGTCGAGCCGATAAGGTAGTCGCGCAGACGGCCGTAAAGGTGACGTCGCGGCCCGAGCCATCCCGCGGCCAACGTGCCGCCCACCGTCGAATACTGCGGTCGCGGTGCGTCAAACGGGACGAACTGTCCCTGCGTGCTCAGCAGCACCGCGAGCGTTTGAATCGGCGTGCCCGCGCGCACGGCGACGGTAAGGTCGGCCCGTTCGTTTGCAACGACGCCGGCGAGCCGCGCCGTCGAAAGCGTAATGTCGCAGCGTTCCGGCGGAAAGCCCATGCCACGAAGCGTCGCGCCGCCGGCGATCGAAACTTTTTCGCCGTCGCGATCGCAGCGGGCAAGAATCTCGCCGGCTTCCTCGGCCGTCTTCGGCGCGACGGAATCGGTCGTCGCTTTCATGGCGGCGCGACCTCGGGACAACGCGCCCCGCTGGGAAAGAGTTTTTCCGGATTGAGCATCCGCGCAGGATCGAACACGTCGCGAACCCGCCCCATTGCGGCCAGGTCGGCGGTCGAATAGACGCGCGTCATGGCTTCACGCTTCTCCCAGCCGATGCCGTGTTCGCCGCTGATCGTCCCGCCGAGGTCGATTGCCGACTGCAAGATGACGTTGCCCGTTTCGACGACGGCGGCGACTTGGCGCGCATCGCTCTTGTCGTACATCAAGAGCGGGTGGAGGTTTCCGTCGCCGGCGTGAAAGACGTTGCCCACGGTAATCTGGTTCGTGTGCGCCGCCGCTTCCACCGCGCGAAGCGCTTGCGGAAGCTTGCTGCGGGGCACGCAGACGTCTTGCGTATAGTAGTTCGGCGCGATCCGCCCGGTCGCACCCGCGGCGCCCTTGCGCCCGGCCCAAAGCGCGTTGCGCTCGGCGTGCGTCCGGGT
>JABCZE010000177.1 GCA_013289785.1 Vulcanimicrobiota bacterium
ATAGACGCCCAGGGCATCGCCGAAGCTCGGCGCCCGGAAGAGAACCCAGCCGAGCGTCACGATCGCAAACGTGAGCGTGACGCGCGCGACGAGCGCGATGCCGGCCGGCGCACTCCCTTTTCGGCCGATGCCGAAAAGTCGCTCGATGCAGAGCATCGTGCCGTGAAAACCTCCCCAGGCAACGAAGGTCCACTGCGCACCGTGCCAGAGGCCGCCCAAAAGCATCGTGACCATCAAGTTGCGCAGCGTTGCCGCGAGACCGTGGCGGCTTCCGCCGAGCGGAACGTAGACGTAGTCGCGCAGCCACGTCGAGAGCGTGATGTGCCAGCGGTGCCAGAAATCGCCGATGCTCGTCGCAAGATACGGCATGCGGAAGTTCTCCGGAAAGACGAAGCCCAACAGCCTCGCGCAACCGATGGCGATGTCGCTGTAGCCGGAAAAATCGAAATAGATTTGCATGCTGAAAGCGAACATCGCGCTCCACGCCGCGAGCGCGCCCGGATGGCTTGCAATCCCATCGAAGTACGCATTGGCGACCGATGCAAACGGATCGGCGATCGCCGTCTTCTTCAGCAGACCAAAACCGGCACGCGCCAAGCCGTAACTGACGTCGTCAGGTCCCGGGGGCCGCCACGAAAACAGCTCGCCAAAGAACAGACCGGCGCGGACGATCGGCCCGGCCAGCAACTGCGGAAAAAATGAGAGATAGAGCGCGTAGTCGAGCGGCTTTCGCACGGCGGGCGTGCGCCCGCGGTAGACGTCCACAAGATACGAAATACTCTGAAACGTGTGAAAGCTAATGCCGATCGGCACAAAGAGATTCACGAGCCACGGATTGGAATGCATCCCAATCAACGCCGCAACCGTCCCGCTCCCAAAGTTAAGGTATTTGAAGCTCCCCAAAAACGCAAGGTTAGCCGCCACGCCCGCACCAAGTAGAAGCCGCGCATGCCGCCCGCCGCCCGCTCGCGCGCGCTCAACCCAAATCCCAATCGCAAAATCGCTCGCCGTCAGAATCCACAAGAACAACACGTACCACGCGTTCCACCGCGCATAAAAATAGTAGCTCGCCACCAGCAAAACCCAACGCCCCGCCCGCCGCGGCAACCAATAAAAGAGCGCCGCGACGATCGCAAAGAACAGCCAAAACTCATACGACTGAAACCGAAGCGGAATCCCAATCCCACAAGCCGCCGCAAACCACGAAAGCGAATGATGCTCGTGGGGCGGATCCGCTGGCGGACCCCCCGCTGGCCGATTCGCCGCTGGCCGATCCGGTGGGGGGTGTGCCGGCCGAGCGGTTAACCTAAAAAGTAGCGAGGCCGGCACACCCCGCGCCGGAGCGGCGAGCATGCCAGCCACGTCGGAGCCCAGGAGGTGGCTAAAGCGCAAACTCCCCTCGCGATTGAGATGGTCTTCGTCGGCAAACAACTCCGGGCGTTCGAGCGCGAGATACTTTGCGGACGGAATCAGGCGCGCGCCGTCGTTTTGGGCAATCGCGACGAGCGAACCGCCGGGAAGCTGCAACGGCGAGCGGTGCGCGGGCCGTGTCGGAATGCGAACGAAAAAGACGGGAGTCCCGCCGGCCGTGTAGCGCGCCACGATCGGCGCCAGCCACTGTTCCCGGTAGCGCGCGTACGAGGGGCTCGGCTTGGCGGCCGCGAGCACTTGCGTCGCGATAGCGGCGCGGGCGGCATCGGTCGTTCCAGGCGGATAGACGATCGCGCCCGTTGCGAAGTCGACGTGCAGGCCGGCGAGCGTTTCGCTTCGCGGGTGGGCGGCAAGCGGATCGTACGCCGGTGAGTTGCGGGCCGCTTCGATCGCCGCGACGCGCCCGAGCGGATTGGCCACCAGTGCCTGAACGTCGTCGCGCAGTTCGGTCGCCCGCCAGAAAAGGTCGATCCCGTTCTCGACGCGCTCGCGCGGGTCGGAGAACGATCCGGCCAGCTTGGGAAGGTCGGTTAAGCGGGTTTGGAAGACGACGTAGCGCAGATCCATCGGACGGTCGTCGCCGTCCAAGCTGCCGATCGCGCTGTCGTCGTCGCCGTAGGTGTCGACCGCGATGACGACGGCCGCAAAGCGGCGCGCCTCCGGATCGATCGCCCGGACGAAGAACGGCCAGCAGCGCGGCGTCGTTCCGGGCACGCCGCCGTTGAGAAACCGCAACGTGCCGGCGGCTTGGCTCGCCGCCTGCGGATCCAAACCGGAGTAAATCCGCGAGTCGCCCAAGACCAAGACGTCGCGGCGCGGATCGCCGTGGAAGGCTCGGAGTTGAGCGATCGCCGATTCAAAGCTGCCGGTGCTTGAAGAGGGGTCGAGAACGGCGTGGTAGAGAGGCGTGCGAAACGCGAGCACGTCGATCAGCGCGAAGAGCGCAAATGCGGCAACCAGTCTCTTCACCGGACGGTCCCTTGTTCGAGAATGGGTAGGAGGCCTTTAATGCCGCAACGCGACGACCCGCCGGTCGCGCTGATCACGGTGACCGTCATGCTCGGGCTGATCATGGCGATCATCGACACGACGATTGTCAACGTTGCCCTCAACACGATCGGGGGCAACCTAGGCGCGACGGTCGATGAGGTTGCGTGGGTTGCGACCGGTTACATCCTGGCAAGCGTGGTCGTGATGCCGCTCAACGGCTGGCTGACTGCGCTGCTCGGGCGCAAGACCTTCTACGCGATCTCGCTGGCGCTCTTCACGGTCTCGTCGCTGTTGTGTGGCACCGCCCGTTCGATCTGGGTCCTGGTCTTTTACCGCGTGATTCAGGGACTCGGCGGCGGAGCGCTGCAGCCCACCGCCCAAGCGATTATGTTTGAGACATTTCCCCCACAAAGACGCGGCGCCGCAATGGCCATCTTCGGGATGGGCGCGATGGTCGGGCCGGCGATCGGCCCCGCCCTGGGTGGGTGGATCGTCGACAACGCAAGCTGGCCGTTGATCTTCTATATCAATATCCCGATAGGGATCGCGGCCTTTCTGATGACGCTCGCCTTCATTCCCAGTCCGAAGTACATCGCAAAACCCAAGGGCGGCATCGACTGGATTGGGCTGGGGCTGCTTACCGCCGGACTGGCGACGCTGCAGTTCGTTCTCGAGCAAGGCGAGCGTGACGAGTGGTTCTCGTCGCGGGCGATCGTAGTTTGCGCCGCGGTTTCGGCCGTTTCGTTGGTCGTGTTTGTCGTTAAGTCGCTGCACGACCGATACCCGATCGTCGACCTGAAGGTCTTCGCATTCAGGTCGTTCTCGGTCGGGTCGTTCTTGGGAATCATCATGGGCTTCGGGCTCTACGGTACCGCGCTGATCTTGCCGCTCTTCTTTCAATCGCTGCTGGGCTTCACGGCGTTCGACACCGGATTGGCGTTGATGCCCGGAGCCTTTGCAACGGCGCTTTCGATGCTGATCATCGGACGAATTCTCAACCGGATCGACGGGCGTTGGTCGATCGTCTTTGGAACGCTTCTCTTTGCCTGGTCGACCTGGCTTTTGGGTGGATTAACCGTACAAGCCGGCTACTGGGACGTCTTTTGGCCGCGCCTCATCCAGGGGTTCGCGCTCGGCTTTATGTTCGTTCCGCTCACAACCATCTCGCTGCTCGACGTTCCCATAGGGGAGCTGGCCAGCGCGACAGGCATCTTTACGCTGCTGCGTCAGCTCGGTGGCAGTCTCGGCATCGCGATCCTGACGACGATGCTGACGCATCAGACCGCGGTGGCTTGGAACGTCCTTGCATCGGGCGTCACGCAAACCCATGGATATACCGTCGGTCAGCTCACGCAGATGGTTAGCCAGCAATCCGCGATGATTGCCTACGACTACCTCTTCCGCGTGACGGCGATCGTCTTCGTGCTATCGACGCCGTTGGTCTTTCTCATAACAGCGCCGAGACGCTCGCGCGCCCCAGCGCTTGCGGTCAGCCCGGAATGATACTGCGGCGCTCCGTCACTGCGAGATCACCATTTGAGAGGTGCTCGACATGTTGAACGCGGCGCTCGGCAAGATTCCGGTCATAAATGCAAACGGGTACGTCACGGTGACCAGGACGGGGCAACCAGCTGACTGACAGCTGCTCGGCAAACCCAAGGTCGCCTTAATTTGGCTTGCGTTCGTCATCCCAAGCGAGAGGCTCTGCACGTATGCCTGCACGTTGGCGGAGGTCGCGCTGCAGTGGTCCAAGACCGTGCATCCCGTGCCGCGAACGATCGCCCAGCGCGCGCCCGAACGGGCCAACTGGGCAACGAACGAATATGTGTACATCGCTCGCCCGAAATCGATGATTCCAAACATCAGGGCCAGCAGTACCGTGGCGACGATTGCCATCTCCGGCAGGCCGCTGCCGCGCTGTCCGTGCCGGCGGCTCATTGGTTCTCCACTCGCATCAACGCCGATCCGGTAACCGTCACCGTCGACGGTAGCCCGGGATACTTGACTAACGGCGTGAAGTTGCCCGTAGCGACGACCTGGACGTAGGCTACGGCGCCTGCAGTAGTACATGTAGCGTTCA
>JABCZE010000178.1 GCA_013289785.1 Vulcanimicrobiota bacterium
TGCCCAACTCCAAGCGCGAAGAGTTTTTTGGCCGGCATAATCGCAAACCGTTGCGCCCCGACTTGGCCGCTCAGCCATTGCGCGTGCTTGCGGAGCGAGAAACCCTGCGGAACTTTGAGCGTGGTCCAAAGCCGGTAGCTGCTCCCCGCGGAAACCGAGTCGGTCGACCGGATGACGACGTGGCCGGAGAACGGATCTTCCCGGAACATATAATCGAACGCCGCGTCGAGCTTCTCGGCCGGGACTTCCCACGCGCACAGCGCTCCTCGAGCCAAGCTCGTCGAGAGCAACGTTTGGCGCACGCGCCGAATCGTGCCGGCCCGAAGCATCGCGACGATTCGTTCGATTACCGTCTCGACGCCGATGCCGCTGCGTGCGGCGATCTCGCCGAAGGGATCGGTTTGAAAGCCCGTTAGGCGATCTTCGGAGATCGCGAGGATTGCGGCGTTGACTGGATCCGATATCGTGGCCGGCGTTTGCGAGGCTGCCGGCCTCATTTAGAGCTGAACGTCGCTGACACCGGTCGCGTACAAGTAGTTTTGCTCGGCGTTGTACACGCCGTAGACCGCCGCGATGTACCCAGACTGTGCCGTACTCAGATTTGCCTCGGCGGTGACGACGTTGAGAATCGTCGAAGCTCCGACCCGGTACTGAGCCTGCGTCGCATCGAGCGAAACTTGCGCCGAGGTAAGCTCGGTCTTCGCCTGCACGAGCGACGCCCGCGCCGAAATCAACGTCGCGAGGGCCGAGCGCACGTCGGACTCGACCGTGAGCCTCGTCGTGTTGAGCGTCGCTCGGGCTTGATCGAGCTGCGATGCCGCGACGGCGACGTTGTAGTTGGTCAGACCTTGATCGTAGAGCGGCACCGTTAGGTTCACGGCGATGGATTTGTCGTTGGACCACGCCGGCGGTCCGGGGCACTCCGAAAACGGAGTTACGTTTCCGGTCTTCGCGTCGAGTGAGGTGCTCGAATAACAGTTGATGAACGTCCGGCTGATGCCATCGTTACCCGAGGCCGTCAGAACCGGAAACCGGGCCAGTTTTGCATAACGGACGCCCTCCTGATCCGATTCAACGGTATATGCCGCCGCGATATAGTCGGGACGCATGATCAGTGCGCGGCTTAACGACGCCGCGTACGTCGGATTTGGAACGGGGGGTTGCGCCCGCAGCGACTTCGGCACGACCATGGCATCGGCGTCGAGCCCCAGCGTCGTTGCAAACGTTCCCTGAGCGCCGATCGCGACGCCTTGCGCGGTCACCAGGTTTCCCTTCGCTTGCGCGGTCTGAAACTGCGCGGCGGCAATGTCCGACCGCGGGGCCGCGCCGTTGCGAATCTGCGCCGCGACCGAAGCTTCGTTGACCTCGAACTCATGGACGAGCTGCGCATCGGCAGTTACCGTGGCATTATCCTCGAGCACGGCATAATAGGCGTTGGAGATATTGAGTGCGAGCGTTTGGAGATTGCGAAGCAGCGTCGCGCGCCCCGCAATGTCGGCCTCCTTGGCCGAGCGAATGGCCGCGATGGTCCGGCCTCCGTCGTAAATTAGTTGCGTGATCGAGATCGTGGCCGACTCGCTGGAGACCGTACTTTCACTATAGACGCCGAACGGCGCCTTTGTCGGCTTGCTGAGCGGCACGAGGCCCCCGGGGGGCGGGCTCGGGCTGCTGATCGCCCCCGACGAACCGTTGGTATACGACTTCGCAGCCTGGGCATTGCCGGTTACCGCCGGGTAGAGCGCTTGCAGCTCCGACGTGTATTTCGCGTGGATTGCCGCCCATTGCGCGTTATCGTTTTCGAAGACCGGCGAAAGCGCAACGCCGATCCGGACCGCGTCGGCGAGGGAAATTGATTGGGGAACCCCCTTCTTTGGCGTCAGCTGCTCGACGTCAGGAGCAGGCGTTCCATACGCGGGGTAGGGGAGCGGAGTCCCGCTAATGGTGGGTTCGGGCTGCGGAGAGGGCATCTGGACGCCCGGGATCTCGCTTTGAGGGGGCGGACTCTGTGCCAAGCCGATCCCGGTCACAAGGCCGCCGAGCACGAGGGCGGCGACGAGCGCTCGCGCTGAACGTATGGTTGGCTTCATCGTTAGTGCACCGCGCCGGCGCCGGCTGGGCCCGACGAGGGCCCGTTGGCTACGGCCACGAGACTGCCATCCTTTAAAGCGTCGGGACGCGTCGTTATCACCATCATCCCCGGTTGTACCCCAGGAGCAATCACTTGCGCGAGCGTGTCGGTCTGAACTCCGAGTCGAACGGGCACGGCTTGCGCCTTGCCGCCGGAGATGACGTAGACGACGTTGCCGGCGGGAGTCGCGGCCACGGCGCTACGCGGGACGACCGTGGCGCTCACGGCCCGCTCCTTCGTCACCGTTACGGTCACCAGCATGCCGCCGCGAAGCGCGTAACCGGGATTCTGCAGTTCCAGGCGGGCCAGGTAGGACAAGGTCCCTGAGGTCGGGACCGCGTTCACCGTGCCGATCGGGGCGCTGAAGTGCTTTCCGGGCAACGACGAGGACTCGAACGAAACGACGCTTCCCGAGTGCACGTAGGGAAGATCGTCGTCGGGCACGTTCACGTTGATCCATACGCGATCGATGCGAGCCACCTGGAGTACCGGTTGCGAGGGTGAGGCGTATGCGCCGGGATCGAGTAGACGGTTCGCCACGACCGCATCGTACGGGGCGTAGAGATAGGTCTGCGACAACTGAGTGCGCAGGACGCGCGCTTGGGCCGCCGCGGCCGCCGCCTGAGCCTGTTGCGACCGAACCCCCTGCAGGCTCACGTCGTTGTTGCGCAACCCGACTTTCGCGTTATTGTAGGCCTGCTGCGCTTGAATGTAGTTCGCCTGCGACTGCTGGAGCTGTGTCTCGGAGACGTAGCCTTGCCGGTAGAGCTGGCGGTTTTGATCGTAGACCAGCTTGGCATTTTGCAGCGACGCCGCCGCCGTTTGCAGGGTTGCCGCGTTGGTTTGCGTCTGAACCGGATAGCCGACGACTGCGCCCTGCGCCGACGCGGCAGCCTGTGCGGCCTGTGCCTGCGCTTGCTGGAGCTGCGCTTGAAGCGTGGAGGGGTCGATCGTCGCAAGCAGCGCGCCCTTCCTCACCATGTCGCCAATATTCACGTTGATGGCCGTAATCATGCCGCTCTGCTGGAACGCCAGAGTCGACTGGTCCAGCGGCGAGATCTGTCCGTCGAGCGTGACGTAAGTCGCAACGTTCTGCCGGGTCGCCGCGGCAGCATCGACGCTCAGCGGCATCGGTCCTGGAGGCGGCTTCTTCCCGCACGCGACCAGCGCCGGCGCGGCCACAGCCAGCGCCAGTGCGAACAGCATCATCCTAAGCATCTGCTTCTCAACCCGATCCTTCATGGTCTCATATACGGCGAGCGGTGCCATTTGATTCAAGCCTTAATCGGCCCTGTGGTAGAACCGCGGCATGAGGTGAACGGCTGCAAGGCGTATCTCCCGGGGGCATGAGCGCGAAACTCGACATCGGCCGCTCGTACAGTCTCCAGAGCCGCGTCGAGGAGTGGATGACGGCCGAAAAGACCGGCAACAAGGGCGTCGACGTGCTCTCCACGTCGGTGCTGGTTCAGATGGTCGAGACCGCGGCGATCCACTGTATCGAGCCGATTTTGAGCGCCGGGCAAGTAACCCTCGGGACGCATATCGACCTGGAGCACAGCAAACTGGTCCCTGTTGGTTTTATCGTGAGGACTCAGGTCGAAGTCGTGATGCTCGACGGACCGCGAGTCAGCTTCGCCGTCCAGGTTTTCGACGAGCAGGAAGCCGTCGCCGAGGGTACCCACGAACGCTACATCATCGACAAGGCCAAGTTCCTCGCGAAGCTACGCGAAAAGCTCGCCTGACTATCAACCTTATAAGTCCCCTGACCTCTGTGTGCAGGGGAGGCAATCGGCCGTTCCCGAAAAGGGTTAAACGGGCAGTGCCCGAGCCCGTCCCCTAGGGCCGGTCAAAGGCATTCCCATAGGTCTCATAACAGCTAGGAGGACACATTGAAGCGACTGAGCACTGGAGTCCTGGCCGCGCTAATGGTAGCCGGACTCGGACTCAACGCGGTCGCAGCCCAGACTAGCGCATCGCATGGCAACATTGGAACCAACGCGATCGCGCAAGACATGGGCGCGAACCCTGCTCCGCCGGCGAACTTCGGTTCCCCCCCGTCGGGGCAGTATCCTATTCTCTATAACGACCACCACGTCTACTCTAAGCCCGATATTCTGAAGCAAGGCCGCGTCCTTGCCGCACTGGTGCGGGGCGGTACGCTCTTAATCCCACTTCGCTCGATGTTCGAGCAAATGGGCGCAACCGTGTCATTCGACGCGAGCACGAAGACTGTGACGGTCAGCAAAGCCGGCGCCGAGGTCAAGGTGACCCTCGGCAAACCGGAGGTTATCATCAACGGTGAGTCGCGTCCGCTGGACGTGCCCCCGCTGATGTATCAGGGCGTCGTTCT
>JABCZE010000179.1 GCA_013289785.1 Vulcanimicrobiota bacterium
GGTCGGCATCGGGGGTCAGGGAAAACTCATAGGTCGGCTTGGTGGGACCGCGGCGGACCGAGGTCTCCGCGACGAGGCCGTCGCGCTCGAGAACCATGAGCTGCTGCCGAATGGCATTTGGCGAGAGCCCGAAGACTTGGGCCAGATCGGCGGCCGAGGCCGAGCCTCGCCGGCGAAGCTCGCTGACGATCTTTCCGCGCGTCGTCTGAAAGAAGCGGTCAGATTGCATCTTTAGGCGCTATCCTAGCACGAAGACCCTAGATAGTAAAGTTTCTCCTTGACTTTCTAAGAGAGCCTCGGCTACCATAAATCGCATGCCCGACCACGGTCTTCGTATCACGAATCTCCGGTGCCAAGTCGCCGGCAAGGAAATCCTTAAAGGGATCGACCTAGCGGTCGAACCGGGAAAGATCCACGCCCTCATGGGCCCCAACGGCAGCGGCAAATCGACGCTCGCCTTTTCGGTCACCGGCCATCCTCAGTATCAAGTCACCGGCGGAAGCGTCGAGCTCGACGGCGAGGACATACTGGTGCTTCCTCCCGATAAGCGCGCCCGCGCCGGACTCTTCCTCTCCTTCCAGTATCCGGCTGCGATCCCAGGGGTCAAAGTTGCGAACTTTCTGCACGCCGCCCGGCAGGCAGAACGGCCGGGCGACCTTCCGCCCGCCAAGTTTCGGGCATTGCTCTTGGAAAAGATGGAGCAGCTGGGCATCGACCCGTCGTTCATGGGCCGCTACCTCAACGACGGCTTCTCGGGCGGCGAAAAAAAGCGGCTCGAAATGTTGCAGCTTGCGGTGCTAGCGCCCAAGTATGCGATTCTCGACGAAACCGATTCGGGTCTCGACATCGATGCGCTCAAGGACGTCGGCACCTCGATTGCCGCGTTACGCGCGAGCGAAGAGGGTCGCAATACCGGCTTTTTGATCATCACGCACTATCCACGAATTCTTTCATACGTCGTTCCCGACGTCGTGCACGTCATGATCGACGGGCGCATCGTCAAGACCGGCGGTCACGACCTGGCGCATCGCATCGAGCGTGAAGGCTACGACAAGCTGCGTGAGGAGAGTGCGGTCGTTGCCTAGTCTGGCTCCCGTCGTCGCGGCTCGCGACGATGCGACGCAAGAACTGTACGACCGGGTTGCCGAGCTAGATCCGTCGCCACTCTCGATCGAGCAGCGGACGGGCGCGCTCGACCGCTTTCTTTCGCTACGGAGCGGTCGCGAAAAGCCCGGGCGTTTCTGGCGAGTGGACTTTGAATCCATTGCCCCGCAGGCGAGCGCGATCGACCTGAGCGCCGGCAACGTGCGCGTTGAGAATCACGACCCAGCCGTCTTCGTTTGCGACCTCGCGACCGCGGCGCGCAAACGTCCCGAACCCTTCGCGCGTGCGTTCGGAACGACCGGCATCGCCGCGACGAAGTTCGGCTCGCTGGCAGCGGCCTTCGCGCAGTGCGGCGTCTTCGTCCACGTGCGAGCCGACCACGCTTGCGACGTCCCGATCGTCATCCACTACAGTGCACCCGCGGGAGCGGCGATCTTTCCTTGGACCGTCGTTTTAGTCGAGCGTGGCGCGCGCGTCACGATCGTCGAGCGCGTCGAGGGCGGCGCCGGAGCCTTTCTCTGTGGCGCAACCGAGGTAGTTACCGAAGAACGCGCGGACGTGCATTATGCTGCTTTTCAGAACGCCGGCGACGGCGCGCGGATCATCTGGAACCGTGCCGCTCGTCCCGGACGCGAAGCGCGGATGGCGTGGGCATCGGCCGAACTCGGCGGCGAGCTGGCTGCCGGCGACCTCTCCGTTTCGATCGAAGCGCCCGGAGTCCAAGCCGATCTTACGGCGATCTTCTTTCCGCGCGGCACGCAGCACGTCGACGTAATCAGCACCGTCGACCATCGCGCGGGTGACGCAACCTCCGAAACACTTGTCAAGACTGCCGCGCTCGAGCGCGGTCAGGCGCGCTTTCTCGGCAACATCCGCATCGCGCCGCACGCTCAAGGAAGTGATGCTCGTCTGCGCGACGATGCGCTGCTGCTCTCGCCGACCGCCCACGTCGATTCGGTGCCTGCACTCGAGATCGGCGCGAACGCCGTCAAGGCCTACCACGGCGCCACCGTCGGCGCGATCGATGCCGAACAAATCTTCTACATGGAAAGCCGGGGCTTAGAGCGCGGCGCCGCGGAACGAATGATTGCGCTGGGCTTCTTCGAGCCGGCCATCGAGCGTTTTCCCACCGCGCAACTGCGCGACGAAATTCGCGCGGCACTGGCAGCAAAACTTTCATGACGCAGACGCTCCACGCCGACGCCAAGACGGAGCGCATCATTGCGGATTTTCCGATTCTGGCACGGCCTACTTCGCGCGGAAAGCGCCTCGTCTATCTCGACTCCGCCGCGACGTCGCAGAAACCGCGCGCCGTTATTCAGGCGCTCGTAGATTATTACGAACAGTACAATGCCAACATCCATCGGGGGGTCTACGAGATCGCGCAGCGCGCCACCGACGAGTACGAACAGGCTCGCGTCAAGCTGGCACGCTTTATCGGCGCCAAGACTTCCGAGGTCGTCTGGGTCCGCAATACGACCGAAGCGATAAACTTAGTCGCCTATTCGTGGGGCGACCAGCACGTCAGCTCAGGCGACGCGATCCTGCTATCCGAACTCGAACATCATTCGGATCTCGTTCCGTGGCAACTGCTGGCTGCGCGAACCGGCGCCCAGTTACGTTTCATTCCGGTCGACGCTCGCGGCATCCACGTTCTCGACGACCTCGACCGGCTGCTCGACGGCTGCAAGCTCGTCGCCGTCTCGCACGTCAGCAACACGCTCGGAACGATCGCGCCGCTGGAGACCATCATCCCGCGCGCGCACGCTGCGGGTGCCGTCGTGCTTGTGGACGGGGCGCAGGGCGCGCCGCATCTTCCGCTCGACGTCAAGGCGCTCGACGCGGATTTTTATGCCTTTAGCGGGCACAAGATGCTCGGCCCCACCGGAATCGGCTGTCTCTACGGAAAGCGCGAGATCCTGGAAGCCATGCCGCCGTTTCTGTCGGGCGGCGATATGATTCGCAAGGTCGAATACACGCAGACCACGTTTGCCGATCCGCCGCGCCGCTTCGAGGCCGGCACGAGCAACATCGCCGACGCCATCGCGTTTGGCGTAGCAGCCGACTATCTGTCGGCGCTCGGTATGCCGTGGGTTCGCGAACACGAGCGCGCGCTGACCGGCTACGCTCTGAAACGCCTGTCAGAGCTCGAGCCGCGGGGCCTAGCGATCTACGGGCCACGCGATCCGGAACGCAGCTCCGGCGTCATCTCGTTCAACTTCGCCGACATTCACCCGCACGATCTCGCCTCGATTCTCGATACGGAAGGCATCTGCATACGGGCCGGTCACCATTGCACGATGCCGCTCATGGAGAAGTCCGGATGGGCCGCTACCGCCCGCGCCTCGTTCTACATTTACAACACCGAGGCCGACGTTGACGCGCTCTGCGAGGGCCTCGAAAAGGCCGCTCGCGTCTTCCACATCTGATGGACGATTTCTACCGGGATTATATCCTCGACCATTACCGCAGTCCGCGCAACTTCGGAACGCTGGAGCAGCCAGACGCTTCAGCCGAAGACGTCAACCCGCTGTGTGGCGACCAGATTCGCGTGGAGCTCAAGCTCGACGACGGCAAGATCAGCGACGTTCGCTTTTCCGGAAAGGGCTGTGCCATCAGTCAAGCTTCGACGTCGATGCTGCTGGAAAGCGTCAAGGGAATGAAGCTCGCCGAGGTCGCGAAGTTGCCTAAGGACGCCGTCTTGGAGAACGTTGGCATCGGCATCAGCCCAACACGCATGAAGTGTGCGATGCTAGGCCTACGCGTGCTCAAGAGCGCTGCAATCGGCCGCCTCGCCGACTGGCCCGACGAAGAATAAACTTCCGCGGCGGCGCATGAAAAGACCGAGGGCCGCTGGTAGAGCGGCCCCGGTGACGCGCGGCTTAACACCACACCAGCATATCACCGTTTTTTCGGCTGCGTAACGCACGTCGCGGGTGGAGAGTGCGAGAATCAAACTCGAAACTCCCCACCGCCATACCGATAACGCGTACGGCCGGCGCAACTAGGGGCGGCTTGTCAACTTAAACGCCACTTACGGTTTGATCCAGTAGTGGTCGACGATTTGTAAACCGCTCGGGCCCGGAACGACCGTGAACGTGCCGTAGTACTCAACTCCGCCGGACTTGACGTCGGCGGTCACCTGATAGCCTGAATTACTTCCCGGTGCGGAACGAACGGACTCGATCTGTGCCTCGCCGTTCATGAACGTTTCGCTCGGGCTTCCGCCCGCGAGATATGTGCTCGCGGTGGTGCGGTCGCCGTGCGCGAGCGCTTCGAGATACGAGCGCACGAGCGACACGGCAGGCTCACCGGTTGAAGCTTTCGGAGGCGCCGCCGGAGTTGGCGCGGCCGGTGCGGGCGTTGCAACT
>JABCZE010000180.1 GCA_013289785.1 Vulcanimicrobiota bacterium
GGATTGGACCACCAGTAGTGCGTGTACTGGAAAAGGCCGCCGGTAGTAAAGAAGAATCGCACGTTCGCAGCGGGACCCGAACCGCAACTGGGTTCGCCCTGATAAAGGAAGGGGCCAATGTCAGCCTTCTTTCCGGCGGTGACATTCACGTCATCGCTGAGCGTCACAGCGCTGAGGTCGCCGGTAAGCGACGTATCTTTGGTGACCAAGAGCGCCGTGTAGCGATTGGGCTTAAGGAAGAAGGTTACCAGGTTGTAATAGTACGAGGTGTGGCTCGGGCAGATTTCGCTGCTCGCAGTGCAGTAGAAGTACATCAACCATTTGGGGTTACCCGATGCGGTATCACGCTGCGTCGAGTCGGAGCGGTGGAACGCAGTCAGTTGCATCGCACCAGGCGACGGGAGCTGGGATCCGGCGTTGCTGCCGCTGCAGCCGGCTAGCACTGCAACGAGCGCCGCCGTGCCGATCGCCAAACTAAAAAACTTCATTATTCGCAAACTCTCCATTCTCTCTTGACGAGAGAGCAACAACAACTGGTCGGGCGATCAGACCGTAGCCATGCCGTTCGTCCGCCGAGCGCCCGCCTATACTCGACGTCGAACTTTCGTGGTTGCTAGAACCGGGCCCATCCCATAGGGATAGGCGCCGCTCGCAAGGTTACCCCAGGGACCGCCTTGTCTCCTCCCTCGTTAGGCACCCGAAAGAGCGGCCGCCAGGTCCGGCAGGTCGAGCCGGGCGCCCATAACGGCGACCCGTCCCGCCGCCGAAGCCATCAAGGATGACATCGGCGGCGCAAACCATCAGGGCGTAGGAGGAAGGTCTATGGGGCGCTGATTGCGGTGCCGTCCGGCTCGTTGTACGACGACAAAATCGCGCTCGTCTTCAGGGGATTGCCGGCCGACGGGTAGGACCAGGTGTCAATAGTGGTGCCCGCAGACGGATTGGCACAAACATACGCAGTTCCGAAATCCTCGTAATCCCCCGCGTACAGCTTCATGCCGCTTCGGACAACCTGCGACACGGAGCACGCTGCGGCGCCCTGCGAGTTATTAAGGGCAGCGGTGCTGGTGATCGTCCCGGCTGAGTGCGAAATCGTGATGTAGTCGATGCAGGAGGTTATCGGGCTGAACGAGTTGCTGCAATCGTCGTCTTCAACCATGAGTTTTCCCCCACCATGGGCAGGGATCCACTGAACCGCACCGGGGCCGTAAATCGTGCCTCCGCTGACTGTAATCCGGTGCACCGAGCTGCTGCCCTTCGGAATCTTATCGATGTAGGCGGGGGTGTAGCTGTAAGGGGCAACGTCGAAGAAGAGGTTGCCTCGCCCGTCGTAGCCGGCGGAAAAGTAAGCGTAGATGTTAGGATCGGGGTCCTGGTATACCGTCGGCGTTCCCGTCGCCCCAGTATAGACCAAGATCCCGCCCGGCGGTTCGCTGCCGCCGTCATTGAAAATGTTCGTGACGGCGAGGTTCCCGGTCGTCTTGTCCCAAGCGCATCCAACGGGTAATCCGGTCGGATCGGTCAATGTATTCAGGAGCGTGCCGTCGTGTGAATACTCGTAGATCACATGGTTGCCGCTGTAATAGCCGGTATTCGTTATCCAAACGTCGCCCGAGCTGTCGGAGCACTCGCCTTGCGGCTGGCTGAAGCCCGTAAGCGTTGCCACCGGCGTGAGCGAAGGCAAGTCATAAATGTACACGTCGTACGTGCCGGTATCTGAGATCCAGAGCTGCCGGCCGTTGATGTCCTTTTTCAGTTCCGGCGAGCGCCACGACTTGTGGTGGTCCGGATGTGCGATGCCTTCCACGAAACCCATAAAGCCGTCGTGGCGTTGGCCAAGTGTATGCGCGCCTCGCTGGGATGCATTTGACCCCGCCGAGCCGAGCGCCGGCGACGGCGACCCGCTGCCCCCGCTGCTACAGCCTGCGAGCATGGCAGCCGTCGCGCAAACGGCCAATGCAAACGAAATCAGAGTCTTCATCAAGTAGTCCTTCCCGCCGAAATAATGAGGCGATTTTGAAGCGAGTAGCTTAGGCCCCACTTGCTAAGTCAGCCTGCGGCTGCCTGAATCCTGCCACCCGGCAGCAAAAGTCGCATACCTTGGCTTTGCGCGAAGCACCGTCCTGAGCGTGTCACCCTGAGCGCAGTCGAAGGGCGAACGGTTAGGTTGAGGCTGGGTGGGCTTTAATCGTCGCGTAGATCTTTTGGAAGAGCTGCGGGATGTCGCTGTTCTTCTCGGTTGGGCGGCTGTTGGCGAAGATCGCCACGACCAGATCGGAGCCGGGGAAGTACAGATGCGCGGCGCGGAAGCCGAGCGTCTCGCCTTGGTAGAACCAGAACGCGCCGAACGCCGGCATGAAGCGCGAGGCGACGCCGAGGCCGAAGCCGGCGGGGTCCGCGGCAGTTGGCTTTGCGAGCGGCTGCGCCGTCTTTATCGAGAGTAGGCTCAGCAGTTCGGCCTTCTGCTTTGGCGGCAGCAGCGTCGTTCCCTGATAGAGTGCGCGCGCCCAAACCGTCAGGTCTTCCGGCGTCGAGACGATCGAGCCCGCACCTTGGGCCCACGAGAGGCTATCGGGGGTCACGTTCTTGCCGATGAGCGTCGCGAAGCCGGGGTCGTCGTTTTCATAGTAGCCGGCGACGACACGATTGGCGATCGCCGCGGGATACAGATTCGACGTGTAATACGTATTCTTTAAGCCAACGCTGGCGATGATGCCGTCGATCTCCGCGGCGAAGCTCCGGCTCGGGCTGCGTGCCGCGACGATCTCCTGCGCCAGGATGTAGCCGGTATTGGAATACGCGTACTTCGTGCCGGGCGTTGACTGGAACTTCGGATAGACGAGTTTGATGAGCGTGCTCGTCGCGACGTCGGCCATCGGATCTTTCACGTACATCGCATACCAAGCCGGCGAATCGTCGTAGGTTGGCAGTCCGCCCGTCATGCTCAGCAGTTGGCGCAGCGTTATTTTACCGTACTTCGGAAACTGTGGAAGATACTTACCGATGGGAGCGTCGATGGAAAGCCGTCCCTGCGCCTCGAGTTGCAGGACGGCGACCGCGGTAAACGCCTTCGTGTTGCTCCCGATTTGATAGAGGCTCGTGGACGTTACCGCCGGACCCGAACCATAGGCTGTCGTCCCGGCGGTGACGTTGATGGCCGGCGCGTCCTTCGCCAAACTCACCGATAGCGAGAGCGAAGAAAGGTGTTCCTTGGCCCCGCGAACCTTAAGGTACGCGTTGAGGTCGGCCTGGAGCGCGGCTTTGAGGGCCGTGGTGTTTTGCGCCGCGGGCGAGCCTTGGGCCGCGCCCTGCGACGCCATGCCGAGAAGAACGAAGATCGCGCAGAGCGTGGCGAGAATTTTCATATCCACAGAATTTCGACGGGCAAGCGGCGAAACATCGTGGACCGCTTTCCGGTAGCTTCGGAGAGCTTATCGCCGAAGAAAGGTCCCGTTGTATGCTATCAAAGATCGCGGTCGCGCTGATGTGCGCGGCCATCGCGGCCCCGCTCGTTGCCGCCGCCGACCCCGTACCGGATACCGCGCAAAAGGCTCTCACCGCCGATTATGCGCTGGTGTGCACCGCCTCCCAAGATCCGACCGACGCGAACCTCACGGCGGCATATGGCCTGCTCGCGCCGAGCTTCGTGCACATTAGTTTCAAAGGCGAACAGATGCAGCGCGACGCGTTCATCGCGCAGGGCAAACAGCAGCTCAAACAGCTGCACATCACGTCGTGCGCCAACACGATCACCTCGATGACGCTGTCCGACCCGACCACGATCGTGGCCGTCGTCGCCGGCAAGGTCGGCGGTCAGATTCAGGCGCCCGACGGCAATCACGATATCGACGTCTCCGCCAGCTCGTCGGACACATGGAAACTCACGAACGGCACTTGGCTGCAAACGCAGAGCAAAGACGTCAGCGTGTTGGTCAAGGTCGACGGTAAAGTCGTTCAAGACGAAGGCAACTAGCGTATGAGTTGGAGACTTCTGCTCCTGGCAGCCGCAATTGCGGCGCTGTCCGCTCCGCTTACCGCGCGCGCGGACGAAGGGCCGATTGCGCAGATGCGCTGGCGCTCGCTCGGCCCGGCGCTGCCTGAAGGCCGCGCGTCGGCAGTCGTGGGCAGCAACCAGCACGCGCTGCTCTTTTATGCGGGCACCGCCGACGGCGGCGTGTGGAAGAGCGTCGACGGCGGTACCTCGTGGCAGAACGTCTCCGATCTAATTCATCTCAGCAGCGTCGGCGCGATCGCCGTGCAGGCAAACGACGACACGAACGTGTGGGTCGGCGCGGGCGAGACCAATCCGCGCAACGACGTGATCCAGGAAAACGGCCTCTACCACTCGACCAACGGCGGCCGTTCGTGGCAGAGCGTCGCATTCCCCAACGCACCCGGCATTTCGAAGATTCTCTTAGATCCAGCCGATCCCAAGCACGTCGTCGTCGCCGTACTCGGCGACGTGTTTG
>JABCZE010000181.1 GCA_013289785.1 Vulcanimicrobiota bacterium
AACGTCGCTCGCTTTCTCAATGAGTCGTTGCGCAACGGCGGCGGTGCACTCGTCGTCGCGAGTCCGCAAAGGTGCGAGAGCATCGATCGAGAGCTAGCTTCCGAACGAGTCGTCTACCTCGACAGCAACGAAACGCTCGCCAAACTTCTGGGCAGCGATGGCCAGCCGGATCCGGTGGTTTTCGAAGCCGTCGCCGGCGCGCTGGTGCGGGAGCTATCCGAAAAGTACGGCAGTTTTCGGGCTTATGGCGAAATGGTCGGCATTCTGTGGTCTCAGAAATCGTTTACCGCAGCGATCGCTTTGGAAGCCCTGTGGAACGATCTGATCGCCTCGGTCGGCTTCGATCTCTTCTGTGGCTACCCGATCGACGTACTCGGTGAAGGGTTCCAGCTCGCCTGCGTGCACCCGCTGCTCGATTCCCACACGCGCGTCGTTCCCGCGCTCGCGCACAACTTCGACATTGCGATGCGCCGCGCCATGGACGAGGTGCTGGGCAATCGCGGCGACGGCTTGCATTCACTGCGCGCCGAAGCGATGATTCTACGTTTACGCAGCACCTTGCCGCGATACGCCGACGGCATCCTCGCGAAAGCGCAGGAGTACTTTCAAAGTTAATTAGGGCGACAACGGGAGAATGGCGCGGACGTGCGTGCCGAAGCCCGGAAGCAACTCGACATTTAACTGCGCGCCGAGTCGTCCGACCAGCCAGAGTCCCCGTCCATGTTCCGTTAGGAGATCGGTGGGTTCTCTTCGTTCGCTCGTCGCGTAACCTTCGCCGCGATCGACGACGTGCAGCATCGCAGTCCCATTGGCCCAATGAAGCGCGATGTCGAGCGGTCCCACGGCATGTTGCGCGACGTTGGCGGTAAGCTCGCCGAAGACGAGTTCGGAGGCCTTGACCTGCGCGTGCGTGCAGCCCGCGGCCTCGAGGCTGGCGACGAACTCGTGCCGCGCGCGCCTGGCTGCGTGCCAATCTCCCGACTCAAACGTCCAAATCTGCGATCGCACAAAGTTCAGAACCAAGATCGCAACGTCGTCGGGAGCCTGACGGCGCAAGCAGTACGCTTCGACGAACTGCGCGGGACTTTCAACGAAGAAAACGGCGTCGCTGGCGATCGCTTCGCGCAGGAGCAGCTCGCCGGCCAGCGGATCGCGCGTCGCTTCGGTCAAGCCGTCGGTGTAGAACGCCAAGAGGGCGGCATCGTCGAGCCGCGCGGTGCGCGGCGCGGCCGGCTCGCCGGCGGTACGCAACCCCAGCGGCAGGCCTTCGGCTTCCAGCTCCACGATCGTTCCGTCGTTACGCCGCAGCAGCGGATAGGGATGTCCGGCGTTGGCGTACGAGATCGTGCGGGTTCGGGTATCGAAAATGGCGGCGAAGGCCGTCGCGACCGCGCCGGGATAGCGGCGCAAAAGAATTCCCTCAGCGGCGTCGAGGATCCGCGCGGGGTTGTTTTCGTACAACGCGACGACGTTGATGGCGTGACGCACCTTACCCATCACGATCGAGGCCTCGAGGCCATGCCCGGTAACGTCACCCACGGTGAGCAAGACGCGATGGTCGTCAATGTCGAACGCATCGTACCAGTCGCCGCCGACTTGCACTTCCGAGGCGGCCGGACGATAGATGGCGCTCAGCGTCGCACCGGTAACGTTTGCGAGCTGCGCGGGGAGCGTTGCTTCCTGAATCGTTTGAATGAGCTGACGCTGGCGCGCCAGACCTTCCGCGTGCGCAATTGCAAGCGAGGCGCGGCGTCCGATCTCTTCGAGCATCTCGAGATCGCTGCGATCGTACTGGCGGCTGTTCGAGCAGCAAACGATTGCGCCGTAAATCGAATCGCCGGAGAAGAGTGGAACCATGATCCACGAGCGCGGTCGCTCCGTTCCCTCGAGCGGGCCGGCCTTAAACCGCGGAGCGCTCACCGACTCAAGCGTTGCACCCTGCAGGATCGATCGCCGATCTAAAAGCGACGTGATGATCTCCCGCTCGCCGGCCGCGTGCAGCCCGGCCGTCGACCCGACTTCGGCCATGGTACGAAGCCGGCCATTGGTGAGTTTGGCGGCCAGCGCGTAATCGGCGAAATTCTCCGTAAGTCCGTCGAGCAGCAGCGCGAGGGTCCTCCTGGAATCGAGCGTCGCAAAGAGCCGATCGGTTATCTGCGCGAGGAAGCGAAATCGCGTGGTGACGCGCTGCTCGCGCTCAAACGTCCGGATGTTTTCCAGCGCCGTCGCGAGTTGACGCGCGACGACCAAGGCGATATCGAACTCCCGCGCGGCGAAACTCGAACGGCGTTCCGATTCCAGGAAACTCACCGTGCCGGTGCACGTCGTGCCGACGAAAAGCGGCACGATGATCCCCGAGCGGATTTTGGAGGTCTCGAGGAAATCTCGAAGCTTCTCGTCGGTGGGTTCGCGCAGCGCTCCGGAGAGCAACTGCACCGGTTGACGCGATCGGAGCGCCTCGGCGACGGGCTCGGCGAGCGTTTCGGGCGGCAGCTTCACATCCGTTCGCCGATCGGCGAAGCCTTCTAAGCTAAGCGAACCGTCGTCTTGGAGCGTGTGTACCGCGCAAAGATCGGCGAACTCTTCGAGCGACGCTTCGATGAGGCGGTTGACGATCGTGGAGCGACTGAGCGACGACGAGAGAACGGCGGTCGCTTCGGAGATAAACCGCGTCCCAGCATCGGCGAAACGATCGACCTCGGTGGCGTGGCCCGACCAATGCAGCACTTCATCGCTGCCCGAGAAGATCGGGATCGCTTGAATAAGGAAGTTGCGCGGCGCCGCGCTGCCGGGGGTGCGAACGTGGTAGACGGCGCTGAACCGCTTCGCGCAGAGCACCGCCTTATGCCAGAGCAGTTCGACTTGCGCGATCTCGGTTTCGTCAAGCTCGCCGGTACGTTCGGGCAGGGCTGGCCGGCAAAGGGTGATTCCGGTGACGGCGCCGGCGGCATCTGCCTGCCACAGGACGTCGGCCGTGCGCGAAACGACCATGCGGACGGACTGGAGGTCGTGCTCAGCAGCCGCCGGAGGAACAATTTCACGTTCGTTTAGTCGCTTCATCCGTCAGGTCTCGGCCGTATGCTCCATCTTGGCAGTCCATTCAAGAAAGCCCCTGCAGCGTTTTCCCAGGCTTTGTCGGGATTTAAACTGTTTCGAACAAAGAGGCGTGCGTTGGGCTCGTTTGGGGAAAGAGAGTCAAAATGCTCGCATCAACTAAGGAGAATACATGGTAGGGTTGCTCTGGACGATCATCACGGTTCTGTTCGCTCTATGGCTTATCGGTCTATTGATGCACATCGGCGGCGGCCTGATTCACATTCTCTTGCTCGTCGTGCTCGTTCTGGTCGTCGTCAACTTGCTGACAGGACGAGGGGCCCGGGTCTAGATCCGTTCGGCAAGCGCGAAGAAATAGGCTATAGCATAAAGGCCAAGGGCGACCGCCTCCGGGTCGTCCTTGGCCTTTATGTGCAGGCCGAATGCCTGGGAGTATAACCGGCGAGCCAGCCGCGTTGCACCGTGGCCGCGGCCCAAGCGTTCGTTCCTGACTAGCATGGTAGGAGTGCTAAGTGCGTGAGGAACGCTGGAAAGGCCGCCGCTCTAACGGCTGCTCGCCCTACTACTTATATCGGCCGGCTTGGGTGCTTTCGTTACGGCGCTTGGTAACTCGGCGGAAGCCTGCTCTTAGAGGGGCCCTGCCGGCGGTCGCTGGGGGCCAGGTGACAAGAACGGGGCGGCGTGATAAAATCCTCGTCTGTGCCCCGCGCCAGGAGCGACGGTGGGAGCCCCTACGAGACGACGTGGGTTAGGCCTTCCCTGCGTAAGCGCCGGTGCCGGTGGGCGCAACGGAGTCCCTCTCTTTGAACCTCATCGACGTCAACAACTTCGACGCAATGCGCATCGGCCTCGCGTCTCCGGAGCAAATCCGGGCGTGGTCGTTCGGCGAAGTCAAGAAACCCGAGACGATCAACTACCGCACGCTCAAGCCCGAGCGCGACGGCCTTTTCTGCGAGAAGATCTTCGGCCCGACCAAAGACTGGGAGTGCCACTGCGGTAAGTACAAGCGCATCCGTTTCAAAGGAATGATCTGCGACCGCTGCGGCGTCGAGATCACGCGCGCCAAGGTGCGCCGCGAGCGGATGGGGCACATCGAGCTGGCGACTCCGGTCAGCCACATCTGGTATCTCAAAGGCGTTCCCAGCCGAATCGGCATCCTGCTCGACATGTCCCCCCGGCAGCTCGAGAAGGTCATCTACTTCGCCGCCTACGTCGTAATCGACCCGGGCGACACCACGCTGACCAAACGCGAGGTCCTCTCCGAACAGAAGTATCGTGAGGCGCGCGAGAAGTTCGGCAACCGCTTCAAAGCCGGCATGGGCGCCGAAGCGATCCGCGAGCTGCTGCGCGACCTCAACCTGCGCAAACTGCAAGAAGACTTGCGCAAAGAGTTCAAGGAGACCAGCGGGCAG